>CADBPB010000196.1 GCA_902796525.1 uncultured Erysipelotrichaceae bacterium
CATCCGTTTCGCCAGTTCTTCCGCTTCTTCGATCGTCTTCATCGCCGAACCGTCGCCGAATTTCACATCCAAAAGGATCACGTCATCCCCGCATGCCAGTTTCTTGGACATGATCGAAGAAACGATCAGCGGCAGGCTGTTGACCGTCCCGGTGACATCCCGCAGGGCATAGATCTTCTTGTCTGCCGGACACAGATTGCCGGTCTGTCCGACCATGGCGATGCCGATCTCCTGCACCTGCCGGATCAGCTCTTCCTTATCCAGAAAGACATTCATTCCCGGGATCGAAGAAAGCTTGTCGACGGTACCGCCCATAAAGCCTAGAGCTCCGCCCGACATCTTGGCGACCTTGACGCCGCACGATGCCAGGATCGGCATCAGAGCGATCGAAGTCTTGTCGCCGACGCCGCCGCTGGAATGCTTGTCGACCTTGATCCCATCGATCATGCTGAAATCCAGAGTCTCCCCGGAATAAGTCATTTTTTTTGTCAGATAGAAGGTCTCTTCGTCGTTCATACCGTTGATGCAGATCGCCATCAGCAAGGCGCTGCTCTGGTAGTCCGGGATCGTGCCATCGCATAAGCCGTCGATCCAGTAGCTGATCTCTTCTTCCGACAGTACCTTCCCATCCTTCTTTTTCTCGATGATTTCGATGATATTCATTTTCTTCCCCTTCATTCCTCGTCTGTAATGATATAAGCATCCACGATCTTCCCGATATACATGGTGTGGAAATCGTCTTCGCCGCTGTAATGTCTGCCGACCACGGACTCCGGTATCCTGGACAGATCCTGGTCCTGTGCGTAAAGGATCTCGCATTCGATCGTCAGCGGGTATTCTTTGATGCCTGGGGTATGGTTCGTTTCCGGTTCGACCAGGGTCACGTAATCGGCCTTGTCGATATCTCTGCCCGACAAGGTCCCGCAGATCCTGGTGATTTCAGGATCGGCGCCGTTCAGCGGAACGGACAGAGTGAATTCTCCGGTCTTGTCCAGCTGGGCTTTGGTGTAACGGGACTGTCGGACATAGACGCAGTACGTATCGATGCCCCAGACGACGCCCAGATGTCCCCAGCCGATCACCATGCTGTTGAACTTTTCACCGTTGCTGTTGAGCAGGATGCCCGGACGCAAGGCTTTGCTGATGGTTTCGGCATAGTCGAATACATTGATCTTTTCTTTCATATGTTTGCTCCTTTGTCTTTACGGATCTAAGCGACCCATGCTTTCGTATATTTCATAAAGAACGTCATCAAAGGCCCCGTCAGCAGGACGGAAACGACCGTTCCCAGTCCGTAGACACCGCCCAGGAAGAAACCGATCGCAAAAAACATCGCATCGGTAATGATCTGCGTATATTTCAAATCGATGCGGAAGACTTTCGTCAGAAATAACGGAGGAAAGGAAAATGGTCCGACGCCGATATCGCACTGGATCGTCAGTCCCAGGCCGAGCGCATAGATCAGGATGCCTGCAGTCAGGATCGCGGTCTTGATGATCAGAGCCGTCGTTTCCGGCGGGAAACAGCTTAACAGGAAACCGTAGAACAGATCGATCAAAGGACCGGCGATCAGAATCATCAGGAAGGTTCCGACACCGAACTGATCGCGATCGAAAAGGAACAAAAGAATCCCCAGAATGATATTGCAGATGGTAGAGATCTCTCCGACCGTCAGGTCACAATGAAAGGAAATGCCTTCCACGAACACGCTGATCGGATCCGTTCCCAGTCGAGCGGTATAGTAGCAGGCGATCCCGAATTCACACAAAGCGGTCGCGAGAATATAGATGATGCTTTTCCGGATCAGCTTTTTCTTATCCATCTCTACGGACATCCTTCAGTTCGTCCAGCGGATCGATCAGTTCGATCGCCCGAAGCGTGATTCTGGTCATCAGTTCGACCTTTGCCGGATAATCGACATCATTGGAAGTCGTCATGCTTCCGTAATGATCTCCCAGATATCCGCCGGCCAGCAGGATCGTACCTGCCCGGATGCCGCCTAACAGAGACGATACCGTAAACAGCGCCGCCGATTCGTTTTCGACCGCCAGCACCCCTGCATCGGTCCAGGGTCTGATCCTTTCGAGATACCCTTCATGCGCGCCTGGCGATTCCAGATAGAAAGCGTCATGGCTCCTGACCACGCCGACATAAGGTTCGACCCCGAACTCTCTTGCAGCCTGTCTCAGGCAATAGACCACATCCGGATCCGCGACGGCAGGATACTCTTCGGGAATGTATTCCTTGGTAGCGCCTTCGCCCCTGACGGCTCCTGTCGCGATCACGAACGAACCGTCCGGGATATTCGGCTGCAGACTGCCACTGGTCCCCATGCGTATCATCGTCCTGACGCCGAGATGCTTCAGTTCCTCGACGCAGACGGCTACCGCCATCGAGCCCATGCCCGTGCACATCGTCGATACCGGAACGCCATGATATGTGCCTGTATAGGTCGGATTCCCTCTTGATTCTCCGATATAGCGCGATTCATCGAAATAGGACGCGATCATCTTGCATCGGGCCGGATCGCCGGGCAGGATGAAGTGTCTGCCGCAGTCGTTCTCATCCAGACCGATGTGCCACATCTTCCCTTCGTTATTGACTAATCTTGCGCTTTCATATTTCATGCTTCCACCGCCTCATTCAGTTTATCGATCAGGTCGTTGCATTTCTCGATGATCTTCTTCTCATCGAAGCCGACCAGTTTCTTGTTTCTCAGTTTCAGTTCGCCATTCACGAAAACGGTATCCACCGCATGGCCATCGCCGCAGTAGATGAGATTGCTGACACGATGCTTCCGGTCGGTCAGCCCCAGATCATTCGACATATCCGCCAGGATCAGGTCCGCCCGATAACCCTCCCTAATCAAGCCGAGATCGTCATAACCCAAAGCCTGTGCCCCGTTGATGGTCATCATCTTCAATGCCGTCGAAGCGTCCATGACCGTCGGATCCAGGGTCACGCCTTTCTGCAGATAGGCTCCGCAGCGGGCTTCCCGGATCATATCGCGGTTGGAAGAACTGGCTTCCCCGTCGCAGCCGATCGTCACCGGAATCCCTTTCTTCAGCATCTGGGCGATCTTGGGAATGCCGTCCGAGATCTTCAGATTGGTATTCGGGCAATGCACCGGATAGGCTCCGTATTCCTTGATCAGATCGATCTCGTGATCGGAAAGCCAGATCGAATGCGCCAGCAAAACATTCTTATCCAGCACGCCGAGTTCGGCCAGCGCTTCCGCTTCGCCGTTGAGACCGTAAGCCTTGGCGACATTCTCCGTCTCCTGCCTGCCTTCTCCCAGGTGCGTGTGATAGATCAGACCGTGCTCATCCGCAAAGCGCTTGCAGGCCTTGGCCAGTTCCCCGCTGACTGCAGGCAGTCCTGCCGGAGCGACCGAAGCCCTGATCAGTCCCTTTCCTTCCGCATTGACGGTATCCAATACCTTCTGATGATAAGCCAGCGCCTCGGGAATGCTCAGGATCGGCGTCGCATCGTTTTCCGGGACATCCGTCGTACTGACGCCATAGGTCGCCCGGATCCCCGCGTCGGCGATCGCTCTGACCTGTTCCGGAATATGCGCGGTATCGCCCATCTCGTTGATGCAGGTGGTCCCGAAACGCAAGGACTCCAGACAGCCCAGCAGGGTCGCATAGTAGTAGATCTCTTCATCCATCTTCGCGTCGATCGCAAAGAGCCGGATCAGCCATTCCGTGATCGGGATATCATCCAGAGGCCCTTTGATGAAAGACTGGGCCATATGCGTATGACAGTCGATAAAACCCGGCAATGCCAGCATTCCTTTCGCATCGATCGTTTCCGCTTCTTGACAGGAAAGACCGTTTCCGATCTTAGCGATGCGATTCCCTTCGATCAGGATATCCGTTTCTTCCGTAGTCAGATCATCGATATTCACCAGGTCGGCATTCTTGATGAGATAGTTCATTCCCTTCTCCTTTAGCAAAATTGCCCGCATCCATCATCAGACCGGGCAACTTTATCTTTGCTTTGAAATCATTTTTACACCTGTATGCAGGCGGTCGTTTCTGTTTTCATTTTAGCATAATTATTAATGCTATACTGTAATTAAGGTGAAAAATATGGAGAGAAAAAAAGTAATCTTTGATACGGATATCGGTTCCGATGACGCGGTCGCCCTGACGGCGCTGCTGCTGTCGGATCGTTTCGAAGTCATCGGGATCACCACGACCCATGGCAACCAGCCGGTCTGCAATACTACGGAGAATGCGTTGCGTCTGCTTTCGTTCCTGAACAAAGACATCCCTGTCTACAAAGGCTGCAACCAGCCGATGGTGCGGCATCTGTTCAAAGGAAGAAACGCCAACACGATACAGGAAACGGTACGCAAGGAAGTCGATGGCGAAGTCATCACGATCCATGAGCCGCTCCTGCCTCTTCCTGAAACCTCAAGGACCTGCGAGAAACAGCACGCCTGCAGCTATCTGGTCGATACGTTAAGAGATGCCAAAGAAAGGATCAGCATCTGTGCCGTCGGTCCTTTGACCAATCTCGGGGTCGCGCTGACCATGGCGCCGGAGATCGCGGAACGGATCGATACGATCCATGTCATGGGCGGAGGACTGTTCAAAGGAAACCGTACGCCGATCGCCGAAGCGAATTTCTACGATGATCCGGAAGCCGCGGAGATCGTGCTGAACTGCGGAGCCCATGTCGTCGTGAATCCTTTGGAAGGCTGCGAATCCTGTGCGGTCTATGACGCGAAAGAAATCGAAAAGATCTCCGCCATCGATAATAAAGTTGCCCGTTTCCTCAGCAACGAGATCAGCGAATTCATCGCAAGAGAGAAGATCCTCTTCGGAGACTGGATCGATTCCGACTGCATGTACGACTATGCGGCGGTCGCCGCCATGCTGGAGGAGAGCCTGATCCTGGAGATGCACAACGAAACGGCGCATGTGGACTGCAGCGGAGGCATGGCAGATGGCGCACTGATCTGCGATCGCAGAGGTTTTGATGAAGTAAAGTCCAAGGTCGATCTCATCTACCGGATGGACAACGAAAAGACTCACCAGCTGCTGCTTGACCTGATAAAAGGCTATGCCGAAGCATAGCCTTTTTTATTCCGTTTTGTTCACTTACTTGACCGTGATGATCTTCATGAAGTTCGCACTGCCTTCGCCGGTCGGATAGCCAGCCGACAGGATGATCTGCGAACCCGGCTTGATGCCGTAGGACTTGACGACACTGGAAGCCAGTTCGTCGTCGTTGGTCAGATCGTTCTGCACGTAGGAGTACAGCGGCTTGACGCCCCAGTAGAGTTCCAGTTTGCCCTGCGTCGACTTCGTGAAAGTGACAGCGAAGATCGGCACCGGCGGACGGTACTTGGAGATCCTTCTGGCTGTCGTGCCACCCTGGGTAAAGACCACGATCGCGGCAATATCCAAGGTCAGCGTCGCATCGGCGATCGCGATACCGATCGCATCCTGGATGGTATTGTTGTTGGTGTGACGGGCGTGGTCAAGGTTTTCTCTGTACGGGATGATCTTTTCGGTCGCTTCCGCGATCTTGGCCATCGTCTGTACAGCCTCGACAGGATATTCGCCCGCTGCCGTTTCCGCCGACAGCATGACCGCATCGGAGCCATCCAGCACCGCATTGGAAACATCGGACGCTTCCGCCCTGGTGCAGCGCGGATTCGAAGTCATCGAATCCAGCATGTGGGTCGCCGTAATGACGGCCTTGCCCTTCTGGTTGGACTTCTCGATGATCTTCTTCTGATAGATCGGCACATATGCCGTATCGATCTCGACACCCAGATCGCCTCTGGCGACCATGATGCCATCGGCAACCTCCAGGATCTCATCCAGATTGTCGAAACCTTCCTGGTTCTCGATCTTGGCGATGATCTGGATCTTCGGTTTGCCCATCTGGGTGATGATCTTGCGGATCGCCATCACATCTTCCGCTCTTCTGACGAAAGATGCGGCGATGAAATCCACATCGTTGTTGCAGCCGAAACGGATATCTTCGTCATCCTTCATCGAAATGAAAGGCATCGACAGCTTGACGCCCGGGACGTTGCAGCCTTTGCGGGAAGCCAGCGTTCCGTTGACCTCGACCCGGCACTTCATCTCGTTTCCGTCGTTCTCCAGAACGGTCAGTTTCTGCTTGCCGTCATTGACCAGAATGAAATCATTCGGTTTGATATCGTCAAACAGTTCTTTGCACTGTACCGTAAAACGCTCATGCGTTCCTTCGATATCCTCTTTCTGTATCGTTACGATCTCGCCTTTCTGATAGGTTTCCGTGCCATTGACGAAATTGCCTAAACGGATCTCCGGACCTTTCGTATCCAGCATGATCCCCAGATTGACGCCATTCTCTTTTTCTACTTTCCTGACCAGGTCGATCTTTGCCTGGTGTTCCTCATGCGTTCCATGGGAAAAATTCAAACGCACGATATTCATGCCTGCCTGAGCCATTTTCAGGATCGTATCATAATCCTGGGAAGAAGGACCCAGGGTACAGATGATCTTTGTCTGTTTCATAAAACAAGACCTCCCTTCTCTATTATACAAACCATTGTTTCAGTTGAGCGATATATTCTTTGGCTTTCGTATAGCCGTGGTAATAAGACATGGACAGTTCATCTTCGTCGGATTCCAGCCGGTTGACTTCCTGCATCGTCGGACGGATGATGATGGCTTTCTGCTCCGCTTCCAGACGTTCGCATAGCGCGACTTCTTCCCGGTATTTGTTTCCCCGGTCGAAGGCCGTTTTCAGGAAGTCCGGATAGCTGCCGTAAAGCCGGGAGAAAACCAGCTTGGTCGCATCGTTGATCCTGGAGAAATTGCCTTTCTTGCGGGTCAGTATCACGAGGACGCGGTCATAGCCCAGATCCAGCGCCCTCTGCACCGGAATGGAATCGCAGATCCCGCCGTCCAGATAAAGATCCTCCCCGATCCTGACCGGAGGGGTGATGATCGGCAGGCTGCAGGAAGCCTTGCCGATGAGCTTGGCCTCTTCGATATCATCGGCATGCAGGTATTCGGCCTGTCCGGTACGCATGTTGGAGACGACCATTTCCCAGCGGATCGGACTCTGAATGAAGCGTTCGAAATCGAAACCGTAGGTTTCGGAATACTCTTCAAAGACCTTATCCAGGTCGACCAGACGGTGCGATTCGATCGCCTGCGGAACGCCGTAGAACGAATCGAACGGATTCTTCTGTATCATGCATTTCTTGATGTAGCGTCGCTGTCCTCCGACATAGGCGAACAGGTTGCAGGCTCCGGCGCTGACGCCGATGACGTAATCGAAAACGATCTTGTTTTCCAGCAAGCAATCCACGACTCCCGCAGTGAAGATCCCGCGCAGACCTCCGCCTTCCAATACCAGTGCTGTCTTATGCATATCTTTTTACCATTATCAATTATAGGAGACAAAAAAGCGCTGTCAATCGGAAACCGGCAAAAGGAAAAGACCATTGATTCCGCGATATAGTAAAATATTGTCATGAGCACATCAAACCGGCACAACCGCAAGGATACGCTTGCCAGGATCCTGATCGCCCTGGTGGCAGTCGTTCTGCAGCTCGCGATTAACATCTCGATAGCGACCTGGCTGAAAGACAAGATCGCCTGGATCGAAGCCGCCTTGCGTCTTCTTAGCGTGATCATCACCCTGATGATCATCAAACATTCCCGCCACCTTTCTTCCGATGTCCTTTGGATCATCCTGATCATCGTTTTCCCGATTCCCGGAACGCTACTTTACCTGTTCATTGGAGCGGACCTGATCCTCTCCAAGACCTACCGCGCCATCCGGCAAAGCACGGAAGATTCCATGCGCTACTACAGCCAGGATCCCAAGGTCATGGAAGAACTGAAAAAACGTTCTCCTGCCCTTTACGGACAGTTTTCCTACATCTCCCATGCCGATGGCTATCCGTTCTATCGCAATACCGGCTTCGATTACTATCCTTTGGGGGAAGAAGGATTTCCGGTCATGCTGGAAGAACTGAAAAAAGCGGAAAAGTTCATTTTCCTGGAATATTTCATCATCGAACACGGACAGATGTGGGATTCCATCCTGGAGATCCTGGAGGCGAAAGCGAAACAGGGCGTCGAGGTCCGGGTGATGTATGACGATCTCGGCTCTTTCTTCGTGCTGCCCGGTTCTTATGCGGCAAGCCTGGAAGAAAAAGGAATCAAGTGCATTCCTTTCAATCGGATCTCGCTGTTCCTGAATATCGTCATCAATCATCGCGACCACCGCAAGCTTATGATCATCGATGGCAAAACCGCTTTTTCCGGAGGGATCAACCTGGCGGATGAATACATCAACGCGATCAGAAAGTTCGGCAAATGGAAAGACAACGTGATCCGGATCAAAGGCGAAGCCGTCTGGTCCTATACCGTCATGTTCCTGAGCCACTGGAACGCTTTGCGGAAAGAAGACAGCACCTTCCTTGCCTACCGCTGCCCGGCGATCATCGGAAAAGAAGACGGGTATATCGCTCCTTATTCGGAAACCCCGCTGGACAATGAGGTCTATGCCCAGAACATCTATCTGAATATCATCAACCAGGCGACGGATCACTGCTACATCTCCACCCCGTACCTGATCATCGATACCGAAATGATCAATGCCCTGATCATGGCGACCAAACGTGGCGTCGATGTCCGTATCGTCACTCCGGGCATCCCGGACAAGAAAATCGTTTTCGTGATCACCCGTTCCTACTACGACCAGCTGATCGAAGGCGGCGTCAGGATCTACGAATACGATCCGGGTTTCGTCCATGCCAAGATATTTGAAGCCGATGGCAAGATCGCCACGGTCGGAACGGTCAACCTGGATTACCGCAGTCTCTATCTGCATTTTGAAAACGGTACCTACCTTTATGGCAGCAGGAAGATCAGACAGATCAGAAACGATCTGGAATCCATGATGAAAGAAGGCCACGAGGTCTCTTTGAGCGAAGCCAGGAACGGACCGATCAAAGAATTCTTCCTCAGCATTCTGCGGCTGTTTGCGCCGATGATGTAAAAAGTTCTCCTGAAGAGAACTTTTTCTTTTATCTGACAGCGATGGCTTCGATCTCGACCTTCGCATCCTTCGGCAGTCTTGCCACCTCGAAACATGCCCTGGCCGGATAAGGTTCCGTAAAGAAGGATGCGTAGACTTCGTTCATTCCGCCAAAATCTCCCATATCCTTCAGAAAGACCGTCGTCTTGACGACCTTCGACAGATCGCTGCCTGCCGCTTCCAGGATCGCTTTCACATTGTTCAGCGATGCCCTGGTCTGTGCCGCGATATCTTCCGGCATGACCCCGTTTTCCACGGGAAGCTGTCCCGATACGAAGATCAGGCCTTCCGTTTCGATCGCCTGCGAATACGGCCCGATCGCCGCAGGCGCTTTTTCACTTGTGACTGCTTGTTTCATCATTCCAGTTCCGCCTTTCCGGTATATAGCTGATAGTAACGTCCCTTCAGTTTCAGCAGATCTTCATGGGTCCCACGCTCGATGATCTCGCCGTGTTCCAGCACGATGATCGCATCCGCGTTGCGGACCGTCGAGAGACGATGGGCGATGACGAAAGTGGTTCTTCCTTCCATCAGCTCGTCCATGCCTTTTTCGATCAGTTTTTCGGTATGGGTATCGATCGAGGAGGTCGCCTCATCCAGTACCATGACCGGCGGATCGGCGACCGCGCAGCGTGCGATATTCAAGAGCTGGCGCTGCCCCTGAGACAGATTGGAACCGTTGGCGCTGAGCATCGTCTGATAGCCATGCGGCAGACGTTCGATGAACGAATCCGCGTTGCAGCGTTTGGCGGCGGCGATGCATTCCTCATCCGTCGCATCCAGCCTGCCGTAACGGATATTGTCCATGATCGTTCCCGAAAACAGATTCGTATCCTGCAGGACCACCCCGACCGATCTTCTGAGATCGTCTTTCCGGATCTCCTTGATCGGAATGCCATCGAAGGTGATCATGCCTTCTCCGTCATCCACATCGTAGAAGCGGTTGATCAGACTGGTGATGGTCGTCTTGCCCGCTCCGGTGCTTCCGACGAAAGCGATCTTCTGTCCCGGTTTGGCATAAAGCGAGATATGCTTCAGGATATCCTTGTTTTCTTTGTAACGGAAGGTGACATCGTTCAGACGGATATCCCCTTTCAGTTCGACATATTTCGGCGGATCCACCGGAATCTTCCAGGCCCAGCGTTCCGTGTTTTCCTTTGTTTCGACAAGTTCTTCTCTTCCTTCTACCACATGGACCAGTTCGATGATGCCGTAATCCAGTTCCGCATCTTTGTCCATCAGATCGAAGACCCGCTCCGCGCCGGCCAGCGACATCATGATACCGTTGAACTGCTGCGAAAGGTTGGAGATCGGTCCGGCAAACTGTCTGACGAAAAGAAGGAACGAAGCCAGATCGCCGATCTTCATGGTTCCATCGATGCACATCTTGCCGCCGATGACCGCAACCACCGCATAAGTGACATAGGAAAGGTTCGCGTTGATCGGCATCAGCATCGAGGCATAGGCGTTGGTCCTTAAGGAATAATCATAAAGCTTGTTGTTGAATGCTTTGAAACCTTCGATCGTTTCCTTCTCGTGATTGAAGACCTTGATGACCTTCTGTCCCGAGAACATCTCCTGGGCATAGCCGTTGATGTTGGAGATCTGTTTCTGCAGACCGGCGAAGGTCTTGCGCGAACTGCTTGCCAGATAGAACGTGATCAGGATCATGACCGCCAGCATGCCCAGAACGACCAGGGTCAGCCGCACGTTCACGATAAACATGAAGGTGAAGCAGCCGACCAGCGTGACCAGCGTCGAGATCAGCGTCGGCAGGCCGTCGGCGATCATCGGCCGTATCGTATCGATATCGTTGGTATAGAAGTTCATCACTTCGCCATGGGTCCGGCTGTCAAAGAAACGGACCGGCAGGCGTTCCATGATCCGGAACAGATCCTGGCGCATGTCGTTCAGGATCCCTGTCGAAACGATGGAAATGAGCTTGGAGAAAGCGAACGAAGACAGCAGGCCGAAGCCGTAGACGCCCATCATCAGCAGCAGCATCCATCGGAATCCCGAAAGATCCGGGTTCTCCTGTCCGATGTAAGGAACGATATGATTGTTGATGATCGGCGTAAACAGATAGGAACTGATGACGCCTGCCATCGAAGATGACAGAATGAAAAAGATCGCCAGAAGGAACCTGCCCCGATAGCGTCTGCCGATATAGGAAAACGTCTTGCGGATCGTGCCGATGACATCGTTGGCTCGTGAAGTACGAAGCTGTTTGTATCCTGTGTCAGCCATTATTCCAGCACTCCTTCCATCTGCGTATTGTAAAGGTCGCGATAGACCTCGTTGCGTTTCAGCAGTTCCTCATGATTGCCGATATCCTCGATCCTGCCCTCATTCATGATGATGATGCGGTCCGCTTCCTTGACCGAAGCGACGCGCTGGGCGATGATGATCGTCGTCATGCCGCCAAGCTTCTCCTTGAGAGCCAACTGGATGCGATGGTCGGTATCCGTATCGACCGCGCTGGTCGAGTCATCGAGGATGATGATCCTGGGGTGCTTCAGCAGCGCTCTGGCGATGCACAGTCTCTGCTTCTGACCGCCCGAGACATTGACGCCGCCCTGACCCAGTTCCGTTTCATACTTCATCGGCATGCTCTGGATGAAATCGTCCACCTGCGCATAACGGCAGGCCTCGATGATCTCTTCGTGGGTCGCCTTAGGGTTGCCCCATTTCATGTTCTCTTCGATCGTCCCTGAGAACAGGGTATTCTTCTGCAGGACCATTGCGACCGCATTGCGCAGATGATCCAGCTTGTATTCTTTGACATCGTGCCCGCCGACTTTCACCGTGCCCTTCGTCGCATCGTAAAGACGCGGGATCAGCTGCACCAGAGTGGTCTTGGAAGAACCGGTCGGACCGAGAATGCCGATGACTTCACCCGGCTTGATCTTCAGGTCGATATCGCACAGCACGTCGTTCACGGCATCATCCGAGTATTTGAATGAAACGTTCTCGAATTCGATGCTTCCTTCCTCCACGCGGAGATTCTCGTCGTTGCCGTCATCCGTGATCTTGGACCGTTCATTGAGGATCTCGTTGGCCCGCTCGACTGAAGACTGGGCCATGACGATCTGCATGTAGATGTTCGAGATCATCAGCAAGGCAAACAGGATCGCCCGGATATAGGAAAGATATGCCATGAAATCGCCGGTCGTCATCGTCTGGGCGATCACGTCCTTTCCGCCGATCCAGGCGACGCAGATCATGCAGGAATACATGACCAGTTCGAAGAACGGACGGTTCAGGATGACGATGCTTTCGGCAAAACGCTGGGCTTTCATGACGCCTTCCGAAGACCGTTCGAATTTCTCGTTCTCGTAGCCTTCCCTGACGAAGGTCTTGACCACGCGGATGCCATCGATGTTCTCTTCCAGATCGCCATCCAGCTTGTCGTATTTCAGCATCATGGCCCTGAAACGCGGACGGGCGATCTTGTTGATGGCGATCAGGCCGGCCAAAAGGATCGGCAAAGCGATCAGGAACACCATCGCCAGTCTGCTGTTCAAGGTGAAGACGAAATATGCGCTGATGATCAGGTTGAACGGAGCGCGGATCAGCATCCGGACGATGCTCACGTAGGCCATTCTCAGCATCCGCATATCGGTCGTCAGACGCATGACCACCGTCGCCACAGGATACTTTTCGATATTCTCGAAACTGTATTCCTGGATCTTTTCAAACATCGCCAGACGGATATTCCGGACGAATTTGGTCGAAGACAGCGAAGAAAACAAGCCGCTCAGAGCGCCGCACAATGCCGCCAGAGCCGCCAATACGACCATCGTGACCCCTTTCTTCACGATATAGTCCATATCGCCATTCATCGCATAGATCCCTGTGTCGATGATATCCTTCATGACCAGCGGGATATAGGCATCGCAGATGACTTCCAGAATGGTGAAAACCGGCCCCAAGGCAGCGGCCCACCAGCCGTCTTTCGTATACTTTCTTAACAGTTCAAACATATAATCTATTTTAACATACGGGACAGGCATCGACCCAGGCAAAAATTCCGCAAAACAAATCACAAAAAATCACATTTTTTAACTATTGACATTTCACCTGTTTTATCTTATATTTTTAGCAGTCACATATTATGAGTGCTAAAGGAGGTATAGAATATGAATTTTAGTATCCACGAAGTCGATCAGGTGATCGAACGGACACAGTGCACTTACGAGGAAGCGAAATCCGCTTTGCTGGAATCCGATGGCGATGTCCTTGATGCTGTCATCATTCTGGAAAACAGAAAAAAATCAGCCTCATCCACATTCAAAGGATTCAGCGATTTCTTCAACACTCAGGAAAGAACACCTGACACGATCGCCGACAAGATCAAGGAACTCATCGAAGAAGGCAGCGCCAGCAAATTCATCGTCCGCGACAATTATGACCGCCAGGTCATCGCTGTCCCGTTGACGACGGGAGCCGCTGTCGGTACGATCGCTCTGATGGTAGGCGCCGCTCCGATGGTCGTCATCACTTCGCTGATCGCTAAATTCGGTCTGAATTACCGTTTCGTGATCGTCAAGAGCGACGGTTCGGAAGTCGTCCTGTAAGACAGCTGAAATGCCTGAGAAAGCACGTCTTTCCCAGGCCTTTTTTATCCGGTCACGATTATTTACATTTTCAAATGAACTATTTACAATTAAGTTAAGAATGATTCATTTAACCAATAAAGGAGGATTCAATGAATTTATTACAATTATTACTGGGAACCCTTACATCCAATGATTCCGTAAGTTCCGTTTCCAAAAAGACAGGCGTAAGCTCCAAGACGACTTCGAAGCTTCTGATGATGGCCATTGCTCTGCTGATCAGCTACATCACCAAGAACGCTTCCATGAAGACCGGCGCTCAGTCGCGTCTCAGCGCTTTAGGGCAGCACACCAGCCAGGCACCTGTCGCACAGCAGGTC
>CADBPB010000197.1 GCA_902796525.1 uncultured Erysipelotrichaceae bacterium
TCGGCCTGCAGATCGGCAGCATCACCTTCCAGAGATACTTGAAATCCGAAGTACCGTCCACCTTCGCGGCCTTGTACAGTTCTTCCGGAATCTGCTCAAAATTCTCCTTGAGCAGATAGATATAGAAAACAGACGTAACCGAAGGCAGGATCAGGCCGAGGAACGTATTCCGCAGACCCCAGTCCGTGATCGTTACGAAGTTCGTAATGACGACCAGTTCGTTCGGTATCATCATCAATGACAGGAACACGGTAAATACCAGATTTTTGCCTTTGAATTCCAGACGGGAAAAAGCAAAAGCCGATAAGACGATCACGATCAGCATCAATCCTGTGGTAATCACCGTAAAAATCAGCGTATTTGCAAAGTATTTGGCCAGCGGCACTGCCGTGAATGCCTGGATATAGTTGGCGATGGTTGGCGATAAAGTGAAGAATTTCGGGATATATTCCGCATTGTAGGAGCTGTAGGACTTCACCGATGTCAGCAGCATCCAGTAGAACGGAAAGAGCACGATGATCGCCCAGATGATCAGCAGCGCAAAAATCACGGTCTTCCAGAGCGTGTTTCTGATTCTGCTTTTTCTTTCCAGTTTTCTTATCTCATCCATAATTACTGATAATGCACATTCTCTTTTGAAACCAGCAGGTTGATCACCGTGATGGTCATGACGATAGCAAACAGGATCAATGCGGCGGCGGAAGCAAATGAAGGATAGCCGCCAGAGTTGCCATACAGCATATCGTAGACATAGCCGACGATGGTATTCATGCCTGCGGCATTCAGATCCGTTCCAAACAGTGCCACGACATCCGAATAGGCCTTGAAAGCGCCGATAAAACCGGTGATGATCAGATAGAACAGCGACGGCGAGATCATCGGCAGAGTGATCTTATAGAAAATGCGCCATCTGCTGGTACCATCGATACGGGCGACATTGTAGTAGTCCTTGTTCACCGAAGCCAAGGCGCTGGTCAGGATCAGGATCTTGAACGGCAGGACGACCCAGATGGTATAGAAACATAGAACGAACATCTTTGCCCAGTACGGTCCTTCGATAAAATCCACAGAAGTCAGTCCGACGCTGTTCAGGAGCAGGTTGATCAGTCCTTCCGAATAGGCTGTTTTCTTGAACAGGATCATGAATACCAGACCCACCGCCAGCGTATTGGTCACATAAGGCAGGAAGAAAACGGTCTGGAACAGATCCTTCAGTTTCGTCAATGAATTCAAAGCGAGCGAAATCAGCAATGCCAATCCCGTCGATAACGGAACCGTGATGATGACCAGAATGAAAGTATTTCGGATGGCGTGCAGGAAATAAGGATCATGCAGGACATAGGCGTAGTTGTACAGGCCGATGCCGTCATATGTCTGCGAAGCGAAATTGTATCCTTCTTCAAAGGAATAGACCAAGACATCCGCCAAAGGATAGACCATAAAAACTCCTACAAAGATCATTGCAGGCAGCAGGTAAAGCCATCCCTTGAGATTGTTCCTGTTATTCATCGATCACCTTTTCATCCATCGAAAAGACATAGGTCTTATGAGGCTTCAGATCGAAACGGATGACTCTGTCCTTATGGGTATACAGATCGTCATCGACGATCGCCCTGATATCCTCATCGGAGATGCAGTTTTCATTGTGACAGACGACGCTGGTATCTCTGCCGGTCGTCTCGATCCGGTCGAATCCGCAGGATAGGACGCCCTTCTCGGATGGAATGAAACCTTCCGGACGGATGCCCACATAGACTTCCTGATCCGGAGCTTTCGTCTTCATGATCGCATCTTCGCCGATATAGACTTTGTGGTCCCTGATAAAACCTTTGAAGACATTGATCGCAGGCGTGCCAAGGAAACGTGCCACAAACAGATTGACCGGAGCGTTATAGACTTCCTGCGGTACGCCTGTCTGCTGGATAATGCCATCTTTCATGACGATGATCAGATCGGAAATGGACATTGCCTCTTCCTGATCGTGCGTGACGAAAATAGTCGTGATTCCGGTCTCTTTCTGGATGCGGCGGATCTGTTCCCTGGTCTGAAGACGCAGCCTGGCATCCAGGTTGCTTAACGGTTCATCCAGCAACAGGACTCCTGGCGTTTTGACCAGCGCACGGGCGATGGCTACTCTTTGCTGCTGTCCGCCGGACATCTCGGAAGGCTTGCGGTTCATCAGATTCTCGATCTGGACCAGTTTTGCGACTTCCATGGCTTTTTCTTCCATCGCTTCCTTGCTCATCTTATCGGGACCTTTCAGGTTCCCCAAAGGAAAAACGATATTCTGTCTGACTGTAAGATGCGGATATAGGGCATAGTTCTGAAACACCATGCCGACGCCTCTGTTTTCCGGAGGCAGGTTCGTGACATCGGTATCGCCGAAATAGATTTTTCCTTCCGTCGGTTCTTCCAGACCGCAGATCAGATTCAATGTCGTCGATTTGCCGCAGCCGGAAGGACCGAGCAGTCCCACGAGCTTGCCGTCGGGGATTTCGATATTGAAATTATTGACCGCAGTCACGATTTCGTTTTTGTTATTGCGGGAAATGAACTTTTTTGTCAGATTTTCTAGAATGATTTTCATAATGCCTTACCTGTTCATCCTCATTATATATCAGCTTCCACGGCTTTGACATCGAAATAGAAACGCGAATAGACGTTCTCTTGCGACTCTACGCCATAGTTCA
>CADBPB010000198.1 GCA_902796525.1 uncultured Erysipelotrichaceae bacterium
AGGCGACCGAACACGCCGGTCATCATAAAGTATCCGTTCTGGCAGATGACTTGCGACAACGGAAAAGCCGTGTACGCCTGCCTGAATTATGGCGAAGCCTTCTGTCCTGAAGAGATCGCGAAAAGAAGCCTGTGTATCGATGGCGATATCGGGGAAACGCTCGACATTCTGATGAAATCGTAGGATAGGAACAGAAAAGTCTGTTAAGATGAAACTATGATACTGCTTACAGGTGAACCGAACACAGGAAAATCTACGGTCATGAAGCACCTTATCAACATCATCGGAAGAAGAAGGTGCGGAGGTTTTTATACCAACGAGATACTTGATGAGAACGGAAGACGCATCGGATTCAGGACCCATACGCTGACGGGGAAGCAGTTCCTGCTGGCACATGTGGACATCGAATCCGAATATCAGATCGAAGAATTCAAAGTCAATCTCAAAGACGTCGAAGAAATCGCCGTACAGGAGATCCTGAACAATGACAGGGAATTTCTGTTTATCGACGAGATCGGCATGATGCAGCTGTATTCTCCGCGGTTCAGGGATGCGGTGGAATCCCTTTCCGGATCTGCAAAGACGATCGCTACCATCTCCGCCAGAGACAACGGCTTTACCTGGAGGCTGAAGAAAGCGCCTGGCAACAGACTCTACACCCTGACACTCGACAACCGCAACGACTTGCCATTCATGCTGGCAGAAGAGATCTTTAAGGACGACGAATTGTTTCTGTCGAAAATCGAACTGTCCAAAAAATACAACAGTCAGATCTCCCGTTTCGAATACCTGGATGACAGAGTGATCCTTCATTCCACCCACGATACGAGGATCATCACCAGAGACGACAAGGGATATCACTGCACCTGCGAATATTTCAGTGAAACGGGAACGTGCAGCCACATCATGGCTGTCGTCAGAAACAACATCATGAGGATCGAAGAATTCAGGTTCTAAAACATTTAAAAAGCTTTGATGACCCTGTATCATAATAATGTCATCAAAGCATCATCCCATATTCAAACAAGAAGGGCTCGTTTAGCGGCCCTTTTTATAATGCTGTGTTACAACTGTTTCTTGAAGAAACGGTATCCGGTCTTGGAATAACCGTTGTTTTCGTAGAAACGATGCGCTCGTTCCCGGCGCAGCGCTGAAAGCAGTTCGATCAGCACGACACCGTTTTCTTTGCCGTACGCTTCCGCTCTTTCCAGAAGCAGTCTGCCATAACCTTTTCCGCGGTATCCTTCGTCGATCACCAGTTCCCTGATCTCCAGGATCTTTCCGGCACGGCACAGTTCGCTTGCGATCCTGATGTGGATGAAACCAATGATCTTTTCTTCTTCCAGCACAAAGATCGTATCGCTGTCTACAGCTTCTTCATAAGCCTGTCGGAACCCTTCGCGGTCCAGAACGGTCTCTTCCAGGACATTGCTTAACCGGTAGATCTCTTCCAGATCGGTTCTATCTGCTTTTCTGATCGTCATGTTTTTTCCGGGTCTTTAAAACAGATTGTAAAAGACCGCATCCTTTCCTTCTTCTTTTCTACAGCGCAGGACATTCCCCTGTATCACCGGCGCTTCCCTATCGGAAAAAGCGATTTTGCGATCCGACAGAACAGTCCTTACGGCCGTCAGGATGGCGCCGTGCGAGATGATCATGACCGCCTCGTCTCCGGCATGCATATATGGTTCCAGCGCTTTTTCTGCCCTGTCGCACAGTTCCTCGACCGTTTCCATTTCATATCGGGGATTTGCCAGGACCAGATCGGGACGCCAGATCTGTCCTTCCAGAAGACCGCAGTCTCTCTCGATGAAGTTTTCATCGATGACGATCTCTTTCAGAAATCCCGTCTTCTCCGCAATGATCTCGGCGCTCTGTTTCGCCCGGGAAAGCGGACTGGCGACCAGCCTGTCGAAACGGATCCCTTCTTTGGCGATCCTGTCGGCCAGGTCGTTCATCTGCCGGATGCCCGTCTTGTTCAGGGGGATATCCGCATGACCCTGCATTCTCTTTTCGATGTTCCAGTCCGTCTGTCCGTGTCTCACAAGATAAAAAATCATCTGTCTGCTCCTGTATCAGTCGATGCCGACGATCTCCCATTTGTACATATGTTCAAATCCGTTGCGGATCTGTTCTTTCAGATCATCGTAACGGAGAAAGAAGCCGTGATCGATTTTTGGCGCTTCCACATAGACGATATCGTTTCGCCGCGACAGAAGCCAGGGATACTCGATATAGCTCGGTTCATCGGACCAGGAAAACTGTTCCGTCTCGTTCGAACCCAAAGTCATCACCATGCGGACAAAATCCGTGACCGTCGGACC
>CADBPB010000199.1 GCA_902796525.1 uncultured Erysipelotrichaceae bacterium
CCATGTGATCCATACGTTCCCGGTGATGCAGTCGATCGCCGACGGCGTCGGTTTCGCTTTCGAAACGGATGCGGGGATGATCGTCTACGCTTCGGAATTCATCTTCGATTACGATTTCCTGAATACGGCGTTCTCGATGGATGTCAATGCCTTGTCCGAGATGGGCAAGAACCAGGTGTTGCTGCTGATGAGCGAATCGAAAGGCTCTTCTCGTCCGGGATATACGGCGCCGAAGCATCGGATCAGCGACCATGTGGAACACTACTTCGAAGAAAGCGACAAACGCATCATCATTACGTTATACAGACAGAACCTATTCCGTATCATGGAAGTCCTGGAACTGGCCGCAAGATACAACAAGAAGGTCTATTTCTATGATCCGGAGCATATCCGGCTTCTCAATACGGTCGATGAACTGGGCTATTACAAGCTGCCTAAAAACATCATCGTAGATCGCAAGGATTTCAATAACGATATGAAAGACATCGTCTGCGTCGTTTCCGGTTCGGGCAACGAAGTATTCAAGCTGATGCACAATATCGCCATCGGCGAAGACCGCCAGATCGAACTGAGGGAAGACGATATCGCGATCATCGCGTCTCCGGTCGTTCCGGGCACGGAAAAAGATGCGACGGCGATGGAAAACGACCTGTACAAGGCCGATGTCAAGATCGTCAAGCTGAATGCGAAAGAGATCCTCTCCATGCATGCTTCGACGGAAGACCTCAAGATGATGCTGTATCTGATACGGCCGAAGTACTACCTGCCGATCATCGGCGAGTATTCGCACCTCATCAACAATGCGGATATCGCCGTACAGATGGGCTATACGCCGGATCGCATCATCATCCTTGATAACGGACAGTTCGCTTCTTTTGAAAACGGTCGTCTTGCTTCGACCAGCGAACAGATCGATCTGGAAGATACGGCGATCGATGCCTCGGATATGCGTGATGTTTCCGGCATGGTGCTGAAAGACAGAGAAAAGCTTTCGACGGATGGTGCGATCATCTGCGGCGTCGTCCTTGATTTCAATACCAAGAAGGTCATCGGCGGACCGGATGTGCAATCCCGCGGAGTGATCTATCTGAAAGATGCGGATTATATATTGAATGAAATAGGAAAACTGCTGATTTCGACGATCGAACGGAATGTGAAAGAGAATACTTACGACAATATGCAAGTCAGGGCGGAAGCGCGGGAAGCGATCTCGCGGTATGTTCTGAAAGTGACGGGCAAGACGCCGATGATCCTGCCGGCGATCGTTGAGATCAATCTGGGAGAAGATAGTGGCAAGAAAGACAGCTAAGAAAAAGAAAGACAACAGCAGGCTTTACTGGATGATCGCCTGTTTAGGCATGCTGGTGCTGATCATCATCGCGACGACCAAGATGGGCCCCTTGGGTCTTTTCCTGCATAATATGCTGGTTTTTCTATGCGGATCCTTGTATGTCACGGCGATCCTGACCGTCTTTTTCTGCGGCATTTATAAACTCTTCTTCATGGAGGACCGTCCTATCGGAAAACGGAATGTCTTCGGTCTGACCGTGCTGAATCTTTCATTCGTCCTGCTGGGAGCGTATATCGCCGATGAGACAAGAAATCTTGGCGAATTGGCTTCCTATGCCGGTAACTATGTCAAAGTTCTCAGCCAGGATGTTTTCGGTTTTACCGGAGGTCTTTCAGGCAACCTGATCTACAGTGTCCTGACCACTCTTGTTTCCCGTACCGGTTCCCTGATCATTCTGATCCTTTTGGGCATCGTCGCTGCGATCCTGCTGATTCCGGCTGATACCGTCAGAAGCGCCTATAAGGTTTCTACCGAATCTTTCAGTCAGCTGAAAGCCAGAAGCGCGCAGCTGGATGAAAAACGGCGCCAGCATCAGGAAAAAGCCCGCGAGGAGCGCCTGCAGAAGAAACAGGAAGAGGAACAGCGAAGACAGGCGGAACAGGAGAAACAGAAGCAGATCGAAGCGGCAAGACAGGCCGAAGAAAGAAGAAAGCTTCTGGAGGAAGAGAAACAGCGCATCATCGGGAAATCTCATTATTTCATCAATCTGACGGAGGAAGAAATCAACGGCAGAAAGAAACAGGAACAGATCTTTTCCGATGACGATGACTATGAATATTATGAGGAGATCCGCATCAATGACGATTTCTCGCAGAAAGAAGAGAAAACCAAAACAGAGATCCCAGTCGTAAAGCCATATCCGGCCAAGAAACGCCGAAACGGCGTCTATCATCTTCCTCGTCCTTATGAGGAGTTCCTGGATGCGGCCGTTTCCACATCTTCCAGTACCAATAAGACTTCCGCTTCCATCAAAGGCGAGAAAGTCATCGAGATCCTGCATAATTTCGGAATCGAAGCGGAACTGATCAATACCTATATCGGACCATCCGTGACCAAATTCGAGATCAAACCGGACAGTTCCGTCAAGATCAACCGGATCATGAACATCTCTGACAACATCAAGATGGAACTGGCTGCCAAAGACATCCGTATCGAAGCCCCGATCCCGGGAAGAAGCGCGGTAGGCATCGAGATCCCGAATGTCGAACCGATCCCCGTCAGGATGATCGATCTGATGAAGCATTTCCCGCCGTACCGCAAGAACGAACCGCTTCATTTTGCTTTAGGAAAAGACCTGATGGGCAAAGAGGTCTATTGCGACCTGGCCAGGATGCCGCATCTGCTGATTGCAGGCGCGACAGGTTCAGGCAAATCGGTATGTATCAACTCGATCGTCATATCGTTGCTGATGCGAACAAAACCGGACGAAGTCAAGATGGTCCTGGTCGATCCGAAAAAAGTCGAGTTCACTTCCTACAAAGACATTCCGCACCTGTTATGGCCGATCATCGATGATGCGACCATGGCCAGCAACATGCTGAAGAAGATCGTCGTGATCATGGAAGAAAGATACGAAGCCTTTGCGGCCGCCGGCGTCCGGAACATCTCGCTGTTCAACGATTTTGTCGAGAAACATAACGAGAATCTCAAGGAAGACGAGTCGCCGATGGAAAAGATGCCATTTATCGTCGTGATCATCGACGAGCTGGCGGACCTCATGGCGATCGCCGGCAAGGAAGTCGAGTTATCGATACAGCGTATCACGCAGCTGGCCAGAGCCAGCGGCATTCATCTGATCGTAGCGACCCAGCGCCCATCTACGGATGTCATTACGGGTCTGATCAAGTCGAACATTCCTTCCCGTATCTCATTCGCGGTCGCTTCTTCCATCGATTCAAGAACGATCCTGGATCAGACGGGTGCCGAACGTCTGCTGGGAAACGGCGATATGCTGTATTATCCGCAAGGGGAGAACGCTCCGATCCGTATGCAAGGCGTCTATGTGACCGACAAAGAAATCAACAAGATCACGGATTTCGTCAAAAAGGAACAGAAACCGGAATACGAGGATTCCTACTATGAATTCCTTACCAACATGTCAGGGACGACCGTCATGAACGCCAGCAGCGTCAATGCGGACAGTATGGATTCCCTGTATGAAGATGTCGTGGAGTTCGTCAAGATGCAGCAGAAAGCATCTACCTCTCTCTTGCAGAGACGTTTCGGCATCGGCTACAACCGGGCTGCCCGTCTGATCGACACGCTGGAAGACCGAGGTGTCATCGGGCCATCCAACGGCGCAAAACCGAGGGAAGTCTACCTGAAACCGGATGACGAGATCGATGAATGAACATGTATATGAATTGAGAATAAACTGAAACAACTATGAGACGACAAAGTCCTTTCCCTGTGCTACATTGAAGAAGCAAGTAACGGGAAAGGACTTTATGAATTCTTTTTATCTCGTAGGCCGTATCGTCGATACTGTCGATATGACCATAACAAGCAACGGCGCGAATATAGCCCGCCATCATCTTTCGGTAGAACGTCTGAACAAGGATCAGGAAGTGACCAATGATATCTTTGAAATCGTGCTCTTCCGTTCCCTGGCGGAACGAAGCTTCAAAGAAGGACAGGTGATCGCGATCAGCGGGAAGCTGCAAGCCAACAATTATGTGTAAGACGGCGTCAGCTACTACAACAATCAGCTGATCGCCAGCTCCATCTATGTGATGGAATGAAAGATAGGAGGGAACTCCTATCTTTTCTTAAAAATGAGCTATAATATTCTTATGTTTGATTCATTGCAAGATAAGCTCACTAAAACATTAAGAAGCGTTCAGGGCAAGGCAAAACTGTCGGAACGCAATATGGAAGATACGCTCAAAGAGATACGTATCGCTTTGCTGGAATCCGATGTCAACTACCAGGTCGTAAAAGATTTTCTGGAAAGAGTGCGGCAGGAATCCATCGGCCAGAATGTCATCAATTCGGTCGAACCGGGACAGCTGCTGGTCAAGATCGTTCATGACGAGATCATCAAACTCCTGGGGGATGATGAGAATAACAGCCTTGTTTTCGCAGAAAAAGGACTGACAAAAGTCATGATCGTCGGTCTCCAGGGTACAGGCAAGACCACCCAGGCGGCCAAACTGGCCAATCAGCTAAAGAAACAGGGACATAAACCGTTTATGATCGCTGCCGATACCGTACGTCCTGCAGCCATCGAACAGCTGCAGACCTTAGGCAAGCAGATCAACGTAGAAGTCTATTCCGAAGGAACGGACGTTCCGGTACTCAAACAGGTCGAGAACGGCATCGCCTATGCCGAGAAGAACGGCTTCGATATCGCTCTGATCGATACCGCCGGCCGTCTGCAGATCGATGAACAACTGATGCAGGAACTTCAGGACATCAGAAACGCGATCCATCCGCAGGAGATCCTACTGACCGTCGATGCCATGACTGGACAGGATGTCGTGAATGTCGCGAATACCTTCAACGAGCTGCTGGATGTTACGGGACTGATCCTGACTAAATTCGATGGCGATTCCAAAGGCGGCGCCGCTTTGTCGGTCAAAGCCGTCACAGGCGTGCCAATCAAATACACGGGAACCGGCGAAAAGATCGCCGATCTTGAACCTTTCTATCCCGAACGGCTTGCCCAGCGTATCCTGGGCATGGGCGATGTCGTATCTTTCGTTGAAAAAGCCCAGGAAGAGATCGATATGGCTGTCGCCGAAAAGACCGCCCAGCGCATGCTGGAGGGGCGTTTCACAATGGATGATCTTCTCAATTCCATCGAACAGTCCCGCAAGCTCGGTCCTCTGTCATCCATCATGGGCATGCTTCCGGGAATGTCGGAAATGTCTCGTGCCATCAATGATGTCGATGCGGACAGAGAACTGAAATCCATCAAAGCCATCATCCAGTCGATGACGCCGGAAGAACGGGAAGATCCTTCTATCATGCGTTCCTCGCACAAACGCCGGATCGCCAAAGGTTCCGGAACGACCGTCGATCAGGTCAACAAGCTTGTCAATCAGTACGACAAGATGAAGAAACTGATGAAAAACATGTCGTCGTTCGCGAATATGTTCAAAATGTAACATGTGCGGAAGATATGAATTCAGCTATGTGCCGTCCAAGGTCGGTCAGCAGATCGAGAAGAAGGCGAAAGACCTTGAACAGAAATACAAAACCGGCGAAGTCTTTCCCGGCGATCGCGTCTTATGCATGATCGCCAAGGGAGAGAAGATCGACCTGACCGTTTTGAAATGGGGCATCATGAAAGACTCCTTGCGGATCAATGCCCGCAAGGAAACGATCGAAAGCAATGCTTCCTATTATAAGAAGAACTATGATCCGTGTGCCGTCATCGCCAACGGCTTCTATGAATGGGATTCCCATCATGACAAGTATTATCTCAAAGGAAAGGATGAATTCATCTACCTGGCGGGAATTTACAACGAGGAAGGTCTACTGATCATCACGAAAGAAGCGGATGAATACATGCAAGGGATCCATCCCAGAATGCCGGTGATCCTGGATCAGAAAGAGATGATCCGCTATGTCCATGACGGCCAAATCCGCAGCAACGGAAAACAGCTGTTCATCGAGCGCACGGAGGAATCCAGATTATTCTAAGAGTCAAGTAAAAATACTTGACTCTTATTGTCTTTTGTGGCAAGATAATACTGTTGCAAAGGAGGCCTTATGGTTAAATTAAGATTAAAAAGAATGGGTGCCAAGAAAGTTCCTTTCTATCGTATCGTTGCTGCGGATTCCCGTGCTAGACGCGATGGCCGCGATATCGAAACGCTGGGAACGTATGATCCGACAAAACAGCCTGCAACCGTAAACATCAATGAAGAGAAAGTACTGGAATGGCTGAACAAGGGTGCTGTTCCTACAGATACTGTCCGGAATCTGTTATCAAAGAACGGCACGATGAAGAAATTTGCCGATTCCAAAAAGAAATAAATGATCGATCTGGAAAAAGTATTAATGAATATCGTCAGACCTTTGTGTTCTGATGGCGATTCCGTCGTTGTTAAACAGATGGAAAGCCTCAACGACAACGAACTGCTGCTCTATGTCTACGCACCAAGCGAGGACATCGGCAGACTGGTCGGCAAAAAGGGCATGATGGCGAATTCGATCCGTCAGATGTTGCAGGTTGCTTCCAAAATAGAAAAGAAGCATATCGCGATCAAATTTGAGGCACTATAGAAGATGATTATTCGTCTTCTTTTTTATATAATGGGGACATGGAATATATTCTGATAGGAAAAGTGGTCAATACCTTTGGCATCAAAGGAGAACTGAAGGTCTACCCTTATACCGATTTTGTGGAAGATCGTTTTAAAAAAGGTTCGAAGATCTATCTGGGAGAGGAGCATCTTCCTTTTGTCGTAAAATCCTGCAGAGAACACAAAGGGATGCTTCTGCTGCTGCTGGAAGCTCATGAAGATATTAACCTTGTCGAGAAATATAAGGATTTTGAGATCTACAAAGCAGAAGAAGATATCGAACCGGTCAAAGACGGATACTATTTTCGCGATCTTAAGGACCTGAACGTCTATGTCGGCAACGAACGGGTCGGCAGGGTGCTGAGAGTGGAAGAAGGGATCAAAGCCAATCATCTGCGCATTTTAAAGAACGATGATCAGAAAGAATATCTGGTACCGTTCCTGCCGGTGTTTGTCGAGAAAGTGGATCTCGAAAACAAGAGGATCGACATCGTGAAGATGGAGGGTCTGCTTTGAAGATCACCGTACTGACGCTGTTTCCGGAAATGTATGAAGGTTTCCTGAACAGTTCCATCGTTTCCCGTATCATAAAAAACGGTCTTCTGGAAGTAAAAGTGACCGATATCCGGGATTACGCCCTGGATAAGCATCGACACGTGGATGATACGCCATACGGAGGAGGAGCGGGGATGCTGATGAAAGTGGATGTGCTGCATCGCGCTCTTTTTGACAATCGCGCCGATGACAGCTATGTCCTGCTGACTTCGCCCCGGCAGAAGCCCTTGAAACAGGAAGATCTGCAGCGGTTCTCCAAAATGAAGGATCTGATCATCGTTTGCGGCCATTACGAGGGCATAGACCAGCGATTTGAAAACTACATCGATGAACGGGTCAGCATCGGCGATTATATCCTCACAGGCGGGGAAATGGCCTCTATGGTCCTGATCGACGGGATCGCCCGTCTTCTGGAAGAAGGCATCTCTTCCCAGTCTCTGAAAGAAGAATCCTATAACGACGGTCTTCTGGAATACCCCCAGTACACCCGGCCTCCCGTCTATGACGGAGTCTCCGTTCCGGAAGTCCTGCAGAATGGCAACCATGCGGAAATCCGAAGATACAACCTGAAGATGTCGCTGAAAGAAACGCTGCATTACCGTCCGGAATTGCTTAAAGAAAGAAAACTTACGAAAGAAGAAGAAGAACTGCTTCTTGAGATCAGATGCGAAGAAGAAGATTGATTTTATCCGCAAGATATGTTACAGTATTTAAGCGCTGTTCCGCTTTTCGTATGATTATGAACAGATGTCACAATATCTGAAATAAAAGGAGAATTAGGATGAATTTAGGTTTAGTGAATGAAATCACCAATGATCAGATGAAGACCGATCTTCCTGATCTTCGTCCCGGACAGACTGTTCGAGTCGACGTCAAGATCAAAGAAGGCGATAAGACACGTATCCAGGCGTATGAGGGTGTCGTAGTCAAGATCCAGGGTTCCGGTATCGGACAGACATTTACCGTCAGAAAGATCTCTTCCGGCGTAGGTGTCGAAAGAACGTTCCCGGTCCATTCCCCGATCATCGACAAGATCACGATCATCAGACGCGGTAAGGTCAGAAGAGCGAAACTGTTCTATCTGAGGAACCGTTCCGGCAAATCTGCCAAGATCAAAGAGATCAGATAATAAAAAGCCTGTCTATGGCTTTTTATTTTAGGTATAATGTGTTTATGAAACTAAAGTCTTTCCTCATCGAACTGCTGAAAACAGTACTGACATCGATCGTCATCGTTTTTATACTGGTCCATTTCATCCTGATGCCGTGCATGGTACAGGGATCCAGCATGTATCCCTATCTGCATGACGGCGATTACGGCTTCTCTTTTATCATCAGCAGGAATCTGGGGATCCGGCGTTTCGATGTCGCGGTGATCGATATTCCCGATGGGGAGGATAAGCTTCTGGTGAAGCGTGTCATCGGTCTTCCGAACGAAAAGGTCTCGTTCGTCGATAATAAGCTCTATGTGAATGACGAATATGTCGAAGAACCGTTTCTTACGGAAGATACGGAAACAAGAGATTTCGAGGTCGTTCTGGGCGACGACGAGTATTTCTGCATGGGAGACAACCGTTCCGTATCGCGCGATTCGCGCTACTATGGCGCCTTTTCAAGCAAAGACATCCTTTCCACCAAACTGTTCGTGATCTATCCCTTTAATGATTTCGGCATGCATTAGGTGACAGGCATGGAAGAAAGAGAAAACAACGATCAGTCCGTCATCAACTGGTATCCCGGTCATATGGCCAAAGCGCATCGGCAGATCAGGGAGCAGCTTTCGCTGGTGGATATCATCATCGAACTGAGAGATGCCAGGATACC
>CADBPB010000200.1 GCA_902796525.1 uncultured Erysipelotrichaceae bacterium
ATGATCTTGGCCTGTTCCATCCTGCTGATGGTCCTGGAAAGGGTTTCCCTCTCCAGAAAGAGTGCCGTCGCCAGGGAAGCGACCGAATCATATGCGATCTTTTTCTTATGCAGATTCAGGTAATAGAGCAGTCTTTCCTGCGCGCCGGAGATCGCCAGCAGCCGGATCTTGTCGTTGAGATCTTTGGTGAAATCAGCCTGGGCTTGCAGATAATCCGTCAAAAAAACGGGATTGCTTCTCAGCAGGAACAGAAGGTCTTCTTTGGCGATCAGATAGATCAACGCATCGTTCTGGCAGATGATATCTCCCTTGTAGCAGGGTTCGGAAGAGAAAATCAGATTGTTGCCGAACAGGGATCCTTCTTTCGGTTCGTTGTAAATGATTTCCTTGCCATCCGGAAGATAAGAAACGATCTTCAAAGACCCCTCGGCAACCATCCCGACATATTCGCAGCGTTCATTCTCCCGAAACAAAACATCGCCTTTTTCAAGTTTTTTCGTAAGAAACAACGCTTTTTCCTGTTCCGATAACGTATTCAGCAGTCCCAACATGGCCGTGATCCAAATCACATTATTATTACTATCAATTATATATAATGAATGGGCGAGGTCAAGATTATGAAAAAGATTGTAACATTATTGCTGGCAGTTCTGCTGCTTGGCGCCTGCTCGGGAAACGGGCAGGAAACCGTTGAAGAAATGAAGGTAGAAGATCTGACGATCGTTACGCCGAAAGGCGCTCCGGTCCTTGCGTTCTATGACCAGATCTCCAACGGGAACTATACGCGCGTGACCGCAGATGCGATCAATGCGCTGTGGACGGGAGACAATTCTCCGGATGTCATCGTGGTCGATCTGAGCAGCGGCGTGAACGCCATCAGAAACGGTGCGGAATACCGTCTGGCTGCGATCATCACGTTCGGCAACTTCTATCTGGCATCGACCGGAAATGACGAAGACGCAACGCTGAACGAAGGCGATACCGTCGTCTTGTTCGGTACGGAAAAGATGCTTCCCAACAGGATCTGGCATTATCTGTATGGCGATACGTTCGACGATACTTTGAAATATGAAGCGGATGTGCAGACGGCGGCTGCCGATCTGACAGCCGGCGCCGATCTGGAAGGGACGCCGGTGGACTATGTCTTTGTTGCCCAGCCTGCTTTGTTCGGAGCGCTGAAAAACAACGAGAACGCGAAAGTGTATGCCGATATCCAGGAGGAATACAGAAACAAGTCCGGGATGGATATGATACAGGCTGCCGTATTCATGAAAAACAGTGTGCCGCAGGCGACAGGGGAAACGTTCCTGGAAAACCTGCAGGATTCGATCGAAAAAGCGATCGATGATCCGGAACTGCTTGCGGAAGGCTTGAGCGTGTATGCGGATGAAGAAGCGACCGCGCAGTACGGCTTCAATCCGAAAGTGATCGTCAACGTCTTTAAACAGAAGAACGCATCCGGGATCAATGCGATGGGCCTGGGTTTCAAGAAAGCCTTCGACATCAAAGCGGATATCGATGCATTCCTGAACGTGCTGGGAATGGAAGAAACAAGTGAGGAGATCTACTTCAGGTAATACGGGATACTGGCTGGGCGGAACGCTGCTGCTGATCGCTGCGTGGCAGATCCTGTCGATGCTGCTGGGGCAGCAGAGGATGGTCTTCCCGGGGCCGTTCATGACATTCCGTTATGTCATCTATCTTTTAGGCAGAGAATATACCTACCGCTGCATCTTTCAGACATTGCTGAAAATGATCGGCGGTTTTCTGCTGTCTTGCATTCTGGCGCTGTTTTTAGGCTTGCTGAGCGGGAATTATCCGTTTCTTGAGAAACTGTTAAGGCCTTCGGTCATTACGATCCGGGCCATTCCTACGGCTTCCCTGGTATATCTGTTCATCGTACTGGCAGGCTTCAGGATGGCGCCGATGCTGCTGGTGGTGATGATCTCGTTCCCGATCATCTATGAAGGAGTCTGCGGAGGCATACGGAACGTTCCGATAGAAATGATCAATGCCGCAAAAGTGGATGGCAGCAGTTTCCTTAGAGCCAATCTGAAAGTCAGGCTGCCTCTGGCGATGCCTTATATCGTCGTGGCTTTGACCACAAGTTTTTCCCTATGTTTCAAGATCGAAATCATGGCTGAAGTCATGACCGGCTCCAGCAATGCCGGCCTGGGCAGCGCGATCCTGGGAGCGCGTTCTGCGGATCCGACCGATATGGTGCCGATTTTCGCGTACTCCTTTATCGCCGTCATGATCATGCTTCTGATCGATTTCCTTGCAGAACTTGTCAAAAACAAGCTGAGAAGTAGTTTATAATATAGATATGGCAGCGCGTCGAAGATTAAGAAGACCGGTACTCATCGCTTTGATGATTTTTCCTATGGCTCTGATCCTGAGCCTGTTTCTCTTTTTCAACAACTGGCATTTCTTTGGCGTGAAATCCATTCATGAAGATGCTCATAAGTATAAGACGAGACACTGCCTGGCTTTCTATCCGCAGACGGATGAGGGAAAAGCCTATGCAAAATCTTTATGCAAAGGCGTCAAAGACGACACGGTCTATGATTACAGCCTGGTCCCTTATGGCGATTACTATTTGGTCAGCTACGGAAACGATCTGAAGTATTTCGTCGACAAGGACATGCGCAAGATGGAGATTAAGGAGCTGACCGAAGATGCCAAGCTGATTTTCATCGATTATCTGCGCTACGAGATCAAAAAGAACGATCCTTCCAACTATTACAATTCTTCTTATATTTCGAATATCGATATCGGCCATGTGGATTTCGATAAGATCAGCTATCGACTGGAAGGGGAGGAACTGAAGGTCGACTTTACAGAATATGGCTATCAGTCTGCGATCCCGCTGAAATATCTGCAGAATGCTCTGAATATGAATCTGGGCTATCCGTATGAAGTCTATCGGAGACCGATCTATATTTCCGATGTCGAGGAACATCCCGTTCTTTGCCTGACGTTCAATGACGGACCGGATTTCGCTTATGAAAAAGGGGTCTGCACAAGCGAAAAGATCGTCGATCTTTTGAACCGATACGATGCCTGCGGCACGTTCTATGTCTTGGGAAGGAACCTGCAGAACCGCGAAGTCTGGGCGGACTACCAGGCATACTATTTCCTGACAAGAGCGATCAACCGCGGCCATGAATACGGATCCTTTACCCAGAACAGATACGATCTTACCTCTCTGGAAAAAGAAAAGATCTCGCAAGAGATCATGGGACCGGCGGATTACGCCAGGTCGTTCCTGGATTACGAGATGAAGACGTACCGTCCGATCGGCGGGGAGTTCGATGAACAGGTTCTGGCACAGCAGCCGCTGCCCGCCATCTTGTGGAGCATCGATTCTCTCGACTGGATGTATGACAGCGGACAGGAAATCTACGACGAGATCATG
>CADBPB010000201.1 GCA_902796525.1 uncultured Erysipelotrichaceae bacterium
ATCGGATTGTTCCAGGCGAGGACTTTCTCGGCCTTGACGAAATCGCTGCGTACTTCTTCGGAAGCCTTGTTGAACTTCTGGATCTCGTAATCCTCTCTGACAAAGGACTTGACGACACGGATGCCGGCGACATTCTCCTGAACGGAATTATTCAAGGCATCGTAACGTTTGAAGATGCGACGGAAGATCGGATGAGCGATCTTGAAGATCGTGATAAGACCGACGCCCAGGACCGGAATGATCGCAAAGAAGATCAGCGCCATCCGGCTGTTGATACGGAGGGCCATGATGACAGAGAAGATCAGCATCAAAGGGGTCCTGACCGCCATTCGGATCAGCATCTGGAAGGCCATCTGGATCTGCGATATATCATTGGTCATGCGGGTGACCAGCGAAGAGGAAGAGAAGTAATCGATGTCGGCAAAGTCGAATTCCTGGACCTTGTAGAACATGTCCCTTCTCAGATTCTTCGCAAAACCGGTGGAAGCCTTGGCGCCATATCTTGCGGAATTGGCACCGCACCACAATGAAAGAAACGCCAGGATCAGCAGTAGCCCTCCGTATTTCAGGATCGGCTCCAGACTTTCGGCATTCGTATGGTCGATCAGCATCGCCATGACCGCCGGAATGAGGCACTCCATCGTGACCTCTCCCAGCATGTACAATGGCGTCATGATCGTTTCCTTTTTATATTCGCCTATCTTTTCGGCCAGTATCTTCAACATGTCTCTACCTCGCTGATATTCTTGTATACTCTATCCAGCAGATCCAGCAGGATCTCTTTTTCTTCTTTCTTGAACCCCTTCAGCATCGCTTTCTCGTTCTGCTCGCGGGATTTTCTCATGTCATTGCTGAAGGCCAAAGCCTTGTCGGTCAGTTCCACGATTTTGTATCGTTTATCCGCTTCATCGGTATAAGTCCGTACGAAACCGTTCGCTTCCAACCGCTGGATCAGTCCGACCATCGTCGGATGCGAACAGCGCATCATATCCTGCAGTTTCTTCTGGGAAAGCTTTCCTTCATTGAGACGCAGGAACAGCAGCACTTGCGACTGGGAATAGGTCAGGTCATAACGGTTCAGGCTGATATCCATGTTCGCCTTGATCTTCTTGTCGATCCGATGGATCAGGATCCCGATATTGCTTGCTTTCTCCATGACCGCTCCTTTCTGTAGCATACTACATGTAGCACGCTACATATTATAGCATATTTTCTTTTCTGTCAATTCTAATAATGTATCCTGCGTTTTTAAAAAGCTCCGAGGGAGCTTTTTATCGTTTTTTATAGTATCTGTCGCAGTTCATGATCAGGATCGCAAAATCCTTCATGTTGATGCCTTTGGCTTTGGTGTTGTAGCCTTCCGTGATCAGCGTCGGGAGGAAAACAGTTCTTCCAGCGATTTCCCCTGGTCGTATGGATCCAAGTCGACATCCTTCGCGCTCTGCTTATAGGAGCTTTCCGGAAGGAATTCATAAGCGATATTGTGCTGAAGCCATTCATAAGCCATATCCTCAGCTGTGCGGTAGGAAACCATGTCATTCCCGTGAATGGGATGGATATCGCTCAGCGCTTCGCAGATGATCGCCATATCCTTGCTGTTGCGGACCCGGTAGGAATCATAGATGGTCCAGTTGTCCGGGGTATAGACCGCTCTGAATGACTCTCCGTTATAAGTGAAATAGACCGTGTCTCCGTCGCGGGAAAGATCCAGTTCCTCTGCGGAACGCAGGATAGGCTCCGACTGCGCATAGTCCACGACGAAACCCATAAAAGTTTCGATATCTTCCGGTTCCAGGTCTGTCTCTACGATCACTTCCGTGATCTCATCGCTTATTTCATTGAAGTCATTGGCATCGCCTATTCCGGCGATGATCAGATACAGTCCTCCGATCATCGTCAGGATCGCAAGCACCAGTACGATATTCACTAGTTTCTTCACTTATTACAGCCATTCTCCTTTGATTTTCACATAGAACCGCTTGAATACTTCAATAAAAATAATATATACCAGCACCAGCAAGCCGATCCACTTCAGATAATCGATCGGCATTCTTGCCAGATCGAAGAGATAGGAAAGATCCGTAAACGCCAGAACCAGAGCTGCGGCGACGACCAGGGCGGTCGAGATCATCAGCTGGATCGAGGAACGGCTCTGGACGAACGGGATCTTGTCGGTACGGATCGTATGAATGATGACGGTCTGGGAAATGATACCGAAAGCGAACCATCCGGTCTGGAACAAAGCCGCCTGTTCCGGGGTCCGGTAGCCCATGATGAACCAAAGCACGCCGAAGCACAGCAAGTCAAGGATGGTGGAAATCGTTCCGAAGAAAAACATGAACTGCTGGATGTCTTTCTGTTTCCATCTCTTGGGATAGCGGATATAGTCGTCGTCGACGTTATCGAACGGCATGCCGATCTGGGCCAGGTCGTTCAGCAGGTTCTGGATGAGGATGTGGATCGGCAGCAAGGGCAGAAACGGCAGGAACAGCGAAGCGAAGACGACAGACATCGTGTTACC
>CADBPB010000202.1 GCA_902796525.1 uncultured Erysipelotrichaceae bacterium
GTCGAGGATTTTATCATAAGATATTTGTAAGAAAACGCTATTGAGTTGCTGTGTTATTTAGTTTTGAGAGAACAAATTCTCTCGATCCGGTGACAATAGAGAAGTGGTCACACCTGGTCCCATCTCGAACCCAGAAGTTAAGCACTTCATCGGCGAGCATAGTCGTCTGTATAGGCGGTGAATCGAGCACGTTGCCGGTTAAAAACCTCTGAATAAGAGGTTTTTTTATTTATATGTAGTATGATAGTGTATGGATATGATTTCACATTCGGAAAAAGAAACGATTCAGCTTGCAGAAAGGCTGGGCAAAAAGCTCCGTAAAGGAGATGTAATTATCCTGAAAGGCGATCTTGCTTCCGGCAAGACGACTTTTACCAAAGGGATCGGAAAAGCCCTGAATATCAAAGAAGTCATCAACTCGCCTACATTTACGATCCTCAAGATCTATGAAGGCGATCTTACACTGTTTCATATCGATGCCTACCGTCTGGAAAACAATCTCTATGATCTCGGCATCGAGGAATATCAGCCGGAAGGCATCACGGTCATCGAATGGCCGGAATATTATGAGAAATTCCTTCCCGAGGAATATCTTGAAATATCGATCGTTCAGACCGACGAAGAGGAAAGAGATATCCTGCTGATCCCTCATGGAAAACATTACGAAGAAATCGTAAAGGAGATGGAATGCTGACCTTGTGCATCGATACGGCGTATAAATATCTGACCTGTGCATTGATTGAAGATGATAACGTCATTTCTTCCTATTCGGAACCCTGTTTCAAGCGGCAGTCCGAAGAGGTTTTTCATGCGATGGAAGATGTTTTCAAAACAGCCGGAGTGGATAAAAAAGCGATTGATTCGATCTGTATCAGTTCCGGTCCCGGTTCTTATACGGGCGTCAGGATCGCCATGACGATCGCCAAAGTGATCGGACAGGTCCTTCCCTGCGAAGTCTATACGGTCTCTACGTTGCGTCTTTATGCAGGAAACCGATCTCACTGCATGGTCCTGATGGACGCCAGAGCGGGAAGAGCATACACAGCTGTTTATGATAAGGAAAAAACGATCCTGTCTGATACGATCCTTCCGGTCGGAGAGATCGCACCTGAAGATCATCTGCTGATCGGCGATGCATCGCTGCTTGGAAAAGAAGATGATTTTGGCGATATCGCGCAGGATTTCTTGGCGGTAAAACCGTACTGGAAAAAGATCGAAGATATTGCGTACCTGACTCCGGATTATCTGAAAGAAAGCGAGTCCTACTACCGATGATCGAATTGATGAAAAAAAGCGATCTTGACGAGATCGTAGTGATAGAAAACGAAGCGTTTGCACATCCCTGGACCAAGGACTATTTTATTCATGAGATCGACGAGAATGAATTCTCGGATCTCTATGTCTACCGTATCGATGGTCAGATCATCGGTTATGCGGATCTGTGGTACATGTTTGAGAATTGCGATCTCAGCAAAATAGCGATCCGCAGAGATTACCGGCATCAGGGATATGGCGATAGGCTGCTGAAAGAGGCGATGAAAATCGCCAGAAAGAAAGATGCGGAATTCATGCATCTGGAAGTCAATGTCCACAATATCGATGCGATCCGTCTTTATCGGAACAATGATTTTCAGGTCGTCAGGACACGTGAGAAATATTATGACAACCGTGATGATGCCTATGACATGGTCTGCGGACTGATCCGGAAAGAAAGCAGAAAAGTCCTGGCCATCGAATCCAGCTGCGACGAGACAGCATGCGCGATCATCGATGAAGACCGGAATGTCTATTCTTCCATCGTCACTTCGCAGATCGATGTGCACGCCCGTTTCGGAGGCGTCATTCCGGAAGTCGCTTCGAGAATGCATGTTGAGCAGATCAGCACGATCGTCGATCAGGCGATACGGCAAGCCAATGTCAGTATGGATGAGATCGCCGCGATCGCTTATACGATCGGTCCGGGCTTGATCGGGTCTCTGCATGTCGGTGCGACGGCTGCCAAGTCGCTTGCGTTTTTCTATGACAAGCCATTGATTGGCGTTCATCATCTGAAAGGACATATCTTCGTCAACGAAATGATAAAGCCTCTGGAATATCCTCTGATGGCACTTGTCGTCAGCGGCGGTCATACGGAACTGGTCTATGTCGAAAACGACCAGGATTTCAGGATCATCGGTA
>CADBPB010000203.1 GCA_902796525.1 uncultured Erysipelotrichaceae bacterium
CGTCGTCTCATAGTGGCATGTTCCTTTCATGAAGTCGGCCGAAATGTAGAAGCCTCCCAGGAAGTTGTTCGAGAATGCTCCGACACCAAACTGGCAGGTAAAGTTGATCGAGAAACCTCCCGAGAATCCTTCCCCTTCGGAGTGAGATTCCGTGTGCGCATACTCTTGCGTCTTGGATGTTCCACTGTAACCCAGTTGCATATCCGCAACCTTGGAAAGCTTCTCGGCATCGGTCAGATCGCCATTGTTCCAGTCGCTGAGATACATTGCAGGAACGCCTTCGTTGCCGATCAGGAATTCGCCTGTTTCTGTCGTACTGCTTTCGGTGTCGACGATCTTATATAACACCGGCGGTTCATAAGTATATTTCGATGTATCGACCTTTGCCTTGTTTTGTTCGACGATGCGGTTGTAATCATCGACGAACTGATTGTAATCACTGATGCTCAGCTGGCTCCAGACCGGTCCAAGAGGCATCGGCACCTGGACGGCATTCTCGATCCACCGATCCGTTTCCGCCTCGTACATATCGTAGTTATAGAACAGGATCGGCGTACGCTGCAGAAGCACTGTATTCTGATTGGTCGTTTCAAAGGCCGAATTGTAGCTCGTCTCCCAGCCATCCTCCCACTCCCAGGTGTAATTGAAGGCTGCACCGGCTTCCAGAGCCAGTTTGGCCGCTACCAGCAATGAGACTTCGACTTCGCCGGAAAAACCGACGCCCCAGTCCAAAGAAGTCGTGGTATTATCCGATTCCCCATAACTGGTATCGATCGAATATACGGTACTGCCCGGTTCCTGAACGCCATCGAAATAAGGCGCCGCCTGAAGGACCGCTTCCACTTTCGGATCGGTATAGACATAATTCTTTCCGCGATAGCGCAGACGCACGCCATCCGTATTGTTGTCTAACGCCGTAATCACCGTATGGCAGGCGATCCACTCGCCATCATCATAGGCATCGGCATCGATCAGTTGATAATCGTCTTCATCGACGTTGCTGCCGTAGAAACCGCTGCCTGTAAGAGTCCCAAGCATATCTTCGGTATCCTCATACGTTGCGCCGATCATACCGATCCTGTATCCGTAGGCTTCCATGCCGTCGTGTTTCATAGCGATGACATAGTAGACCTGTTCGCGTCCGATGTCATTATGATCGAAATTGCCTACCGCTACGTCGCTGACCCAGCTGGTCGTGACCTTGACGCCTTCCATGCCGATATCCGTATGGTTGAAGTATTCCGGCGTATAAGTGACCGAAACGCCTGCGTCCGTGTTGTATGTCATGATCTGGCCATTGAAGAAGATCAGGTCTCTGCCGTTCTGGCCGTTGAAAGCGACCGTCGCTACGGCTGCCCGCGGATGAATGTCATCCCTCTCGTAGAAGCCGCGTGTGATCATGGCGTTCATGCCGGGATCCGTTAGGACGACCTGCGTCATTTTCTTGGCGCTGTTCTGCTTATAGACTCCCATCAGCTGCGCTTTCTTCGATGTAAAAACGCCACGGTTCTTGCTGATCCACTGATATCCGCCGACAACGACCTCATTGATGCCATCGCCGTCGACATCGCCGACCGAAACACCTGGCGACTGGAACGAAAGGCGGTAGTTATCATCGTCTTCCGTATAGTCTTTATACAGCAAAGTGCTGCTAACGCTGCGCGTCAGAATGGAAGATTCATCTTTTGGCACACCCTGATATACCAGCATTTTTGCGGTACCGTTGCTGTATGGCGCATCCTCGGACTTTGCCAGCACGACGATCAGTTCATCTGCTCCGTCGTTATTTAGGTCTCCGGCAGCCAAAGAAACGGTATTGAGATAGTCCTCGCTGCTGACTGTTTCAACGATCACCGGATCGCCGATCCGCTGCCAGCTGCGGCGGATATGATCGTACTCAAACAGAACCGTGCTGGTGCCTCCGCTGCCGTCACGGGCAATGCAGGTCGTCGCAACAACAGCCGTTTCATAACCGCGGCCGAAATCGCCTGCCGTAATATCAAGTAGGCTGTTTGCCGCATAATGATCGTTAGTCCAGCTGTCATTATTGGTAAAGACCGGCTTGTATTCCTTCCATTCGCCATTCTCAGGAACCCAGTAGACCACATCCGTATTGATCACTTCGTTCCTCCTGGAGGTATCGATAGCGGCCAGATGATAGCGATTGTCATTGGGATTGAAGCCGACATAAGCGGCGACATCCTTGCGTCCCGAACCTGTCTTATCGAAACCGACGCTCTGCAGATAGGATAGACTGTACAGATTAGGCAGAGTCGGAGTATAGCTATTTCCAGTCGGGTTTGTCCATTGCGGAACCGTCACGGAATCAAATCCGGAAAGCGCCTTGTTTTTCTGGCTTCCTTTGTCGCCTTGATAGATCTTCAGATCATGAAGACCTTTTTCATAATCTTCCGTAAAGACGGCAAGTTCATCCCACGGGATCATCAGCGTTCCCGATGAAGTTCCATCCGCATCATACTCCGCCCCATAAGGGTTGCTGGTATCGTTGGGATCGTTCCCTTCCGGATTCTTATCATCGATATCGAGCAGCTGATCGCCCGTGACCGTTTCGGTCAGATCATCTTCCCCATCTTCGGCAGAAACAAGCTGTCTTGCCGAGACC
>CADBPB010000204.1 GCA_902796525.1 uncultured Erysipelotrichaceae bacterium
AGTCTGATAGCCGATATCCGCTTCGATCAGCGTGACCATCAGCTGCTCCATGAAATCTTCTTTATTCTGTTTCTTGTTTTCCGTGACGAAACGGAGCTTGCGTCCCAGACTGTCGCTGGTTTTCGCAAAGCCATGGAGATACTTGTTTTTATCGGCTTTCTTGAATAGACCCATCAGGCTGCTCCCTGTCCATTTTCCGGTTCCGCCATTTCAAGGGCATCGCGCAGTTTGACTTTCAGCAGCTGTGAAATGCCATGCTGCTGCATCGTTACGCCATAAAGGACATCGCACTGTTCCATGGTACCCGGACGGTGTGTGATGATCAGGAACTGGGAATGTTCCGTAAATTCTTTGACATATTTCGCAAAACGTTCGACATTCGCGACATCCAGCGAGGATTCGATCTCGTCGAAAACGATCAGCGGCTGCGGGCTGACTTTCAGTATCGTAAACAGGACGCAGATCGCAATGAGCGCTTTCTCGCCGCCCGAGAACAGACGGATCGATTTTACCGCTTTCCCCGGAGGCTGAACATCGATATCGATTCCCGTATTTAAAATATCATCCGGATCTTCCAGAACCAGTCTGGCTTTTCCGCCGCCAAACAGTTTCGCAAAGATGGCAGGAAGCTCATTGTTTATAGCATCAAACGTTTCCTTGAATTGCGACTTCATGATCTCATCCATCTCATCGATGGCGGAAAGGATCTTGTCGCGGGAAGCGATCAGATCGTCGTAATTCTTTTTCAAGAACTCATATCTCTCGTTGATCTCGCTGAATTCTTCCGGAGCGGACATGTTGATGTTGCCAAGATCCTGTATCTCTTTTCTCAGGCTCATGACTTCGTCTTTCGCGTTTTCATCGATTTCGACGTCATAATTCTGCAAGGCATATTCATATGTCATCTGATATTCGGAAGTCAGTCTCAGGATATCGTTTTCCAGTTTCGTCTCGATGACAGCTTTGTTAGTCATGACGGTAGTGATATTGTTTCTGGTTTCGTCCAGCTGCCGGCGGAACTGACGGATCTGCTGATCCTTGCGGTCGATCTCCGCGGAGAGTTTCATCCTCTCTTCCCTCTTCAGTTTCAAAGAAGTTGACAGCTCGTCTTTTAAGGCATAGTTCTTGGAAAGAGTTTCAATGAGCGAATCATTGATCGATTCTTCTTTGGCCGGAATGACGATCTCATAATCGGCCTGCAGTTTTTCGTAACGGGCACGCTTCGCATCGACGATCGGCTCCAGCTGAGCGATCGAAATCCTTTTCTCGGTAAGCTGCTGATTCAGTTCTTCTTTCTGTGAAAGAAGATCGTTGTATTTACGGACAGCGAGTTCATTTTCCGCTTTACGGGAAACCAGTTCATTCTCCAGACGCTGCAGTTCCGCCTGTGCCGTGATCAGCGAGACTTCGTTCTTGACACGTCCGCCGGTCATCGAACCGCCGCGGTGGACGACATCGCCTTCCAGCGTGACGATCTTATAGCCGTAATTCAGCAGATAAGAAAGATTGTTCGCATTCTCAAGATCATCGGTAACCAGTACATTGCCCAGCAAAGAATCTTTCACATCGTCGTATTCTTCCGAACAGCTGCAGAATTCATCGGCCGTACCTAAAAAACCTTTGGTATTCTTGCAAATGATGAGATCTTCCTGTTTCACATGACGGGCTTTGCAGACGGTCACCGGAAGGAAAGTCGCTCGACCGGACCGGTTCTTTTTCAAGAAAGCGATGGCTTTGCGGGCTGCTTCTTCATCAACGGTGACGATGTGATAGATGCTGCCTGCCAGAGCGGTAGCGATCGCCTCTTCGTATGAATCGGCTGGATGGATCTCCTGGCCGATGACGCCCATGATCCCATAAAAGGCATCCTTGTTTGCCATGATCGCCCGTACGCCGGACTGATTCGAAGCTGAAAACGGATCCGAAAGGACATTTTTCAGCAGTTCGATGCGGTTTCTGACCCTGTTTAGAACGCTGTCCGTTTCCTCTTTCTTGATTGAAGCATCCGC
>CADBPB010000205.1 GCA_902796525.1 uncultured Erysipelotrichaceae bacterium
GTCGCCTATTGCATCATGGCGGTCCGGGTGGCCTGGTTCAAGGTCCATCATCCCGAGTATTATTACGTCTCGTTCTTTACCTTGAGATGCGATGCCTATGAGATCGAAACCATGATAAAGGACGCGGATCTGATCTATGCGAGGATGCAGGAACTTCTGACAAAGATGAACAACAAGGAAGCTTCCAAGAAAGAAAGAGATATCTTCGATACTCTGGAAGTCTGCTATGAGATGGTTTCTAGAGGCTACAAGATGACCAATATCGATCTGAACCGTTCGCTTGCGACCGAATTCCTGGTAGATCCCGAGGATCATCATAAGATCATTCCGCCATTCAAGATCCTGGATGGTTTAGGCGATAACGTTGCGGAATCGATCGTCAGCGCCAGACAGGAGCAGGAATTCCTGTCGAAGGAAGATCTGCAGAACCGGACGCTGCTGTCGCAGACGCTGATCAAGAAGCTGGATTCTTTAGGGGTATTGAACCATCTGGATGATACGAACCAGATGACGCTGTTCTAGGAGGAAAAACATATGTTGATTGACAAACTGCTGGATTATGTCCGTTACGATACGATGAGTACGGAAAACTCGGAAACGTTCCCAAGCACGGAAGGCCAGCTGGTGCTGGCGAAACATCTGCTGGATCAGTTGAAGGAACTGGGTCTGGACGAGACTGTGATGGATGGATACGGCTATGTCTACGGCTATCTGCCGGGAGATCCGGAGTATCTGACCATCGGTTTCAATGCCCATATGGATACTTCCGAACAGGCTTCAGGACACGATGTGCAGCCCCGCATCATCGAATCCTATGACGGAAAGGATATCCGTCTGAATGAGAATGTCGTTACGGAGGTGGAACGTTTTCCCAATCTTCTGGATTATGTCGGAAAAACGCTTGTCGTGACCGATGGAAATACGCTGCTGGGAGCAGATGACAAGGCAGGCATCGCCTGCATCATGGAAGTGCTGGAAACACTGGTGAACCATCCCGAAATCAAGCATGGACCGATAAGAGTCTGTTTCTCTCCGGATGAAGAGATCGGCAAGGGAACGCTGCATTTCGATTATGACCGTTTCAAAGTAGATTTCGCTTATACCTTGGATGGCGATAAGCCAAATCGGATCGAATACGAGAATTTCAATGCTGCCAGCGCTAGAGTCAAGGTAAGAGGCATTTCCGTTCATCCGGGCAGCGCGAAGAATGCGATGGTCAATGCTTCGACGGTGGCGATGGAATTCCATGGGATGCTGGATCCGGAGGCGATTCCGGAGAAGACGGAAGGCTACGAAGGTTTCAATCATCTCGTAGGCATGTCCGGGGATGTGGAAAAAGCGCAGCTGCACTACATCATCCGTAATCACGACTATGATCTTCTGCAGAAACAGAAACATGATTTCGAGATCATCCGCGATACATTGAATCAGAAATACGGTTATGAGGTCATAGAACTGACGCTGGAAGACAGTTACCGTAATATGCGGGAATGCTTCATCGGACATGAAGAACCGATCGAACTGGTCAGGAAAGCGATGGAGCAGACAGGTCTTGATTTTGAAACGGTAGCGATCCGCGGCGGTACGGATGGTGCAAGCCTGACCTGGAACGGCGTTCTGTGCCCGAATATCGGCACAGGCGGGCAGAATTTCCATGGCGTCCATGAATTCTGGTGCAAGCAGGATGGCGAGAAAGTCGTCGAACTGGTGCTGACTTTGCTTGGACTGGCGAAAAAATAAAGAATGCTGATCCTGTTTGTCATTCTGATCATTTCCTATCTTCTAGGCAGCATCAGGATCAAGGGGGTATCGTTCGGTCCTTCCATGATCATGCTGGTATCGCTGGTATTCGGCCATTTCGGTTACCGAGTCAGCGATCAGATCAAAAATCTGGGACTTTTGCTGTTTGTCTGTCCGCTGGGAATCACGGCCGGTCCGGCTTTTCTGAACAATTTCAGACGGAACGCCCGTATCTATATCATCAATGGTTTTCTGATCGTTTTCAGCGCTGCATTGCTGACGTTTGTTCTGATCAAGAGAACAGGTCTTGATCCGGCGCTGGCTTTAGGGCTGTTTACAGGATCGCTGACCAGCACCCCTGGGCTGGCGGCAGCTTCGGAAGTATCGCAAAGTCCTTTGACGGTCGCCGGCTACGGGATCAGCTATCCGTTTGGCGTGATCGGAGTCACGCTGTTCTGCCAGTTGCTGGCGCGCAAGGAACAGACGGTTCAAGATGTCCGGCAAACAGAGCAAAGAAACAATGGACAGCAGTACTATCTCATCGACCGTTCCGGTATCCTGAATTTTTCAATCACGATCGTTCTTGGGATACTGATCGGCATGATCAGGATACCGTTGCCGCATGGTCTTTCTTTTTCATTCGGAAATGCAGGCGGAACGCTGATCGCGGGACTGATCATGGGTTCTCTCCGTCATATCGGGGATCTGTCTCTGGCCATCGACGATCATGTTCTCGGCGTCATCAAGGATCTGGGCCTGTCTTTCTTTCTTCTTGGTTCGGGACTGGAAGCAGGGAGTCAGATCGTCGCCATCCTTCGTCAGCATGGCTTTATCCTGCTGTTTTACGGCGCTCTGATCACGTTGCTTCCAATGCTGCTTAGTTATTTCATAACCTTGAAAATAAGCAGATTGGGCCGTTTAGAGGCCTTAGGATCGATCAGCGGAGGCATGACCAGTACGCCGGCTCTGGCCGCCTTATCCCGGCACGATTCCGGGAATCACGCGGTTTCCGCCTATATCGCTACGTATCCGATCGCATTGATCGGTGTCGTCATACTGACACAAGTCATCTATCTGCTAAGCATCTGATTTTGATTCTATGAATGGAGATCATCTATGAGTAAACTGCTGGTATTTATGATCGATGCGCTTTGTTCCAGCGATCTGGAATATATGCGCACCTTGCCGAATTTCAATTCGATCATTGAACGGGGTTCGTATGTGGAACATCTTCTGCCGGTCCATCCGGCACTGACATACTGCTGCCACACTTCGATCCTGACATCCTGCTATGTCGACCGTCACGGCATCCACAATAATGAAAACTATGAAAGGGGATGCAGGAAAGGGGATGTCTGGTTCGGCCTGAAAAAAGAAGTGAAAGTTCCGACCCTTTTGGACTATGCGCGGGAAGCGGGCATGACCACGGCATCCATCGCCTGGCCGGTATCGGCAGGAGCGGATTATACCTACAACTGGCCGATGATCGTACCTTACCATTACGAAGGCGACCATCCGGAGAAATATCTTGAGAACGGAAATGCCACGCAGAATCTTCTGGATGCGTATTTCTGGAAATACGGAAGATACCAGAAAGGACCGGATGCTTCTCTGGACCTGATGACGATGTCGGTCGTGCCTGACCTGATTCGGGATTTCGGGCAGCCTGATGTGATGCTGGTGAAAATGTGCGATCTGGATACCGTACGTCATATCTATGGCGTCTATGATCCGCATACGAAGATACAGTTGAAGAAGCATGACGAAGAATTTGGCGTCGTTCTTGAAAGCATCCGCCGTTACGGCGATTTCGATGCTACGAACTTCGTGATCATCGGCGATCATGGCCAGACGGATATCACGGACGCTCTGAATATGAATAAACTGCTGGAACGGGACGGCTTCCTGAAAACGGATGGAAACGGCAATCTGATCGACTGCAAGTGTTTCGCCCACACGGGAGCGCTGACCTGTTTCATCGAACTGAAGGATCCAAACGACAAGGAAACCGAAAAAGAGGTAAGGACCTATCTGGAATCCTTGAAAGATGACCCGAAGATCAGGCTCGCTTATGTCCTGGATAAGCAGGAAATGAAGGAGCGCTATCATCTGGAAGGACCGTATGATTTCGTCATTGAAAGTGCAAATCCGATCAGTTTCAACGACAGTCTCAATGTCAGAGAGATCTGGGCTTCGGTAGAACCGGGGAGCCATGTCCTAGGCAAGGCGACTCATGGCGGTTCTCCGGAACGGGCGGAACATACTTTATTTATCGCGGCGGGACCGGATGTGCGACCCGGCACAGTGTATGAAAAACGCATGATGGTCGATGAAGCTGTCACCATGGCAAGAATGATCGGCCTGGAAATGAAAGATACCGATGGCGAAGTCATGGAGGAGATGCTTTACTGAATCATGGGCATCCGGCGGATCGATCTCTTAGCGCATGCCGATTTCCA
>CADBPB010000206.1 GCA_902796525.1 uncultured Erysipelotrichaceae bacterium
GCCGAATTCATCGGCGCGCCGAAGATGAATACCTTCAAGACCCAGCTGGTCAAAGAAAATGGCGAGTATTATGTTACGCCGTTCGGTGCCAAGATCCTGGTCGATGGACACAAAGGCGAACTGCTGAAAGAAAAGAACGTACAGCCTGGCGAGATCATCCTCGGCGTCCGGCCGGAGCATATGGTGGTTGCCGATAAGGGCATCGAAGCGACAGTGCTGGTCAATGAAATGATGGGCTCGGAGATCCATCTGCACGTTATGACGAAAGATGACACGCAGCTGATCGTCAGAGTTCCGACTGTCGACCTTTCTCATGAAGAAAGGGAACAGCTGGCAAACGGTCATGATCTGCATGTCTCATTCAAAGGAAACGTCATGAATTTCTTCGATCCGGAAACGGAAAAGAATATCCTTATCGACTGATTTCATTTCGAATGATAACGGATACAAGAAAACAGACCTGCGTCTGTTTTCTTTATGTTCATCGATAGAAGATAGGACTATTTCAGGTTTCTGGCAACTTCTGCTGTACGTTTTGCCAGTTCCCGGATCGAGATCTTTTTCATACCTCTGACATAGGTATCGAGTTCATCCCCGATCGGTTTCTTCCAATATTCCGGAATGCTTTCGGAACCGTTGATGATACCGATGATCGTCATGATCTGCGCCGCATTGCAGTCGACGTCCTGTCCGCATCCGCCGCAGGCGCTGATCGTACGATTGAAATCGCCATTGCCGTACCAGAGAGCAATGATCTGGGCGCAGGCATTCGGATAGACGTGGATCCAGTTGTAGTTCTTGCATCTTTCTTCGCATGGCAGCCAGGCACTGTAGTAATCCTCATGCGTCTGACACTGTTCATAAGCGAAACGAATAATGCTGCCATATTCGCTGTCAGCCGGAATCAGTTCGATGCAATCAGCAATGATCCTGCGGATATTTTTCTCAACAAAAGCATAGGACGCCATCATCGCATTGAAAACTTCGCCAAGAATGCCATTGCGGGCATGAGAGATACTGGCATCCGCAAAAGCAGCTTCAGCAGCTTTTGCGATGTTTCCAGGGTAGAGCTGGCCTAGGATGACACCGCGCATCTGAGCGCCGATCCATTCGTTGAATGGATTGTGGAATGTACCCGACTCCGGCGGTATGATACCGACTTTGAGATTTTTCAAAGCAAAGTCTTCGGCCGACCAGCCCATCGGGATACGCACGATCCACTCGTCGGAGATATTCTTGGCGGTCGTCTTCTTTCCATATTTTTCATAAGCCAGAAGCAAAGCCAGTTCATAGGTGATATCGTCGTTATAGGTATTCGGCTTGCGGATATAGCGATCGACCTCGCCATATTTTTTCTTGATATTTGCGCCGGTGTAACCTTCGATGCAGGTCCCATAAGCGCCGCCGATGATTTGGGCAAGCCAGCCGGCATAGGTCTTTTCCAGGTAAACATCATCGATCGGTACATCATAATCAGCCGGATAGTTGACAGCCTGTTTGAGTTCCTCAAAAGAATCATAGAAATGCTGCTGCCAATAGGGGTGTTCATCATCTTTTTCCGCATGATAAACTGCTTCGAATACGGCATAAGTCAGTTCATGAAGACGAACGATATCATTTCGCTCGAATGCTTCATAGCCTTCTTTGATCAGTTCCATTCCGCCTTCGACTTTGTATCCTCTGTTTTCGATGGCCTGAATGGAAGCGAGACAGATCGACTCCGGCGCTCTGGAACCGGGGACCTGGGAGTGCCAGTACATTTTTATCATTTCATCCTGTGATGTTTCGATCCCGGAAGAAGATTCTTCCCAGATCGTTTCATTATCGTCTTCTTCGTAGCAAGGCAACACCTGCAATATATTATTTCGTTCGATTTCCCAAGCTTTCATCTTGTCTTACTCCTTTACTACTTCTAATTTTACACAAACAAATTGTAACCGCATACAGTTGTGTTAAAATATTATTAGGTTTTGACCTATTCATCAATGAAACAAGGAGGAAACGATGAAGAAACTATTTACGATTCTGCTTTCGCTGCTTTTGGTGATGTCCCTTGCCGGCTGTGGCGGAAATAAGGGCGGTGGAGATGATACTCCGGCCGATGAGCGTATCCGTCTGGTTTATATCATCAACGGTACACTGGGCGACAAGTCGTTCTTTGATTCCGGTAAAGAAGGTCTTGACTGGATCGACAGAGATTTCGGCGACAAAGTCTATACCGAATATCGTGAACTGACTTATGACAACTCGACCTGGGAACAGAAGACTGCCGATATCGTTGCCGAGGGCTGGGATATCGTTGTCGCTGGTACCTATGACATGAAAGACTATATCGGTGCTTTGGCTCTGGAATATCCGGATACGAAATTCTGGTTCTTCGATGAAGAATGGAACTTCGATGATCCGAATGGCTGGCAGTACTACAATACACCGAACCTCTATGCGATGCTGTTCGCTCAGAACGAAGGCTCCTTCGTTGCTGGTGCGATGGCTGCCATGATGTCCCTGGAAGGCAAAGTTGCTTTCATGGGCGGCATGGACAACACGGTTCTGGATGACTTCTATGTCGGTTTCGCAAATGGCGCGAAATACATCAATCCGAATGCTTCCATCAACTGCTCCTGGATGAATTCCTTCGATGATGTCACGGCAGGCAAAGATACGGCTACCGGACTTTACGAAGCAGGCTACGATGTGGTCTTCGCATGCGGCGGCCAGGCAGGTCTGGGCGGATTCGATGCTGTCATCGAACAGCCGGCTGGCAAGTGGATCGTCGGTGTCGATGGCGACCAGGGCTCTTATTTCGCTTCTTTAGGTACTGCAGAAGGAACGGATAAGGCTTCCAGAACGATTACTTCCATGCAGAAGAATGTCAACAATGGCTTCTATCAGGCTATGAAGAGACATCTCGATGGCAATCTGGCTTATGGCAAGAACGAAAAGCTCGGTCTTAAGGGCGAATATGTCAGCGTTTCTGTCAACGATGTCACGAAGGCTCTGTTCACTGCTGAACAGCTGGCTCAGGTCGATCAGATCATTGCCGACATCATCAGCGGTGCGATCGATCCGGGAACGGCATTCGGTCAGGCTGACGGCTGGTTCTATGGTACATTTGTACCTTCTATGCAGTAATCCGACTGCGTAAACATATCATCAATACGCATTAGATCTTAAAGATCGGCAAGCCTCTGATATCGTTGAGGTATCAGAGGCTTATTTTTAAGGAGATTCAATGGATAACTATCTGGTAATGGAAAACATCACGAAAGTTTACGATAACGGTATCATGGCGAATGACCACGTAAACTTTTCAGCGAGACAGGGAGAGATCCACGCGATCTGCGGAGAAAACGGAGCAGGAAAATCGACTCTGATGAAAATGCTGTTCGGGATCGAACAGCCTGACCACGGTCAGATCATCATCAAAGGCAAACCGGTTCAACTGACTTCGCCGACCAAAGCCATTGAAGAGGGCATCGGCATGGTGCATCAGCACTTCATGCTGGTTCCTTCATTTACGGTTGCTGAAAATGTCATTTTGGGTATCGAGCCGGTCAAAGGCTTGAAGTTCGATATGAATAAAGCAATCGAAATGACGGAAGAAGTTTGCAAGAAGTATGGCTTCGATATCAATCCGCGAGCGCGTGTGCAAGATATTACCGTTGGAGTGAAACAGAAGGTCGAGATCGTCAAAGCTTTGGTCAAAGGTTGCGAGATTCTGATCCTCGATGAACCGACAGCGGTCCTGACTCCTCAGGAAACGGCAGAACTTTTTGTTCAGCTCAAACTGTTAAAAGAGACCGGGCATACGATCATTTTCATCTCGCATAAACTGAATGAGGTCAAAGAACTGTGCGACCGGGTCACGGTCATCCGTAAAGGGCGTACGGTTGGCGTATATAATGTTGCGGATGTTACGGAAGCGGATATCTCCCGGGCGATGGTCGGTGTCGATGTCATCCTAGAAGTACCGAAAGAAGTCGCAAAACCGCAGGAGAATGTCCTGGTAGTCAAGGATCTTGGCGTCTATAATGATGCCGGCAAGAAAGTCGTCAA
>CADBPB010000207.1 GCA_902796525.1 uncultured Erysipelotrichaceae bacterium
CTTTTTTATCCGGTCACGATTATTTACATTTTCAAATGAACTATTTACAATTAAGTTAAGAATGATTCATTTAACAAATAAAGGAGGATTCAATGAATTTATTACAATTATTATTAGGAACCCTTACGTCCAATGATTCCGTAAGTTCAGTTTCCAAAAAGACAGGCGTCAATTCCAAGACGACTTCGAAGCTTCTGATGATGGCCATTCCTCTGCTGATCAGCTACATGACCAAGAACGCTTCCAAGAAGACCGGCGCTCAGTCGCTGCTCAGCGCTTTAGGGCAGCACACCAGCCAGGCACCTGTCGCACAGCAGGTCGCACAAGCTGATACCGATGATGGCGCCAAGATCATCGCCCACATCCTCGGCCAGGATCAGAACACCGTTCTTTCCAATCTGGCAAACCAGACCGGTCTGTCTGCCGGCCAGGTCAATTCCGTTCTGAGCAATATCGCTCCGGCTCTGCTGAACAGCTTAGGAACGGCAACCACGACTGCTGCCAAGAAAAAGCCGGCTGCCTCCAGCGGCGTCAATCTGGCTGACGGCATCGACCTTTCCGATATCATGGGTCTTTTAGGCGGATCTCAGAGCACAGCCAATACGGCAACCAGCCTCTTAGGTTCCCTGTTAGGCGCTCCGACGACCACCAGCAACAAGAAGAAGAAAGCAAGCGAACCGGATCTCACCAGTCTGTTAGGAACGCTGCTGACCGGTACGACCAATACCCAGACTTCCAACAAAGCTTCTAACGGTACGGAACTCTTAGGTCTTCTGACTTCCCTGATGGGCTGATCAGAAACGACGAATCATCAAAACAAAAAGCACTCAGGCCAACAGCTTGAGTGCTTTATTTATGATCGTGATCTCGGCTCTGTTTCCCGGTCGCGCCTCTTCCCCGTCCAGGGTCCAGACGACATGCTCATCGAACTCGAAACTGATGTTTTCGGTCCGGAAACGGTGGATGTATTTTTCGTTCTGTATCAGTATCGTCAGAATATCCGGGGCATCGAAGAAGGTCGGCACATAGTCGACGATCAGCACATTGAACATGCCATCGTCGATATTGGAGCGGCTCTTGGTCTCCAGCTGCATGCCGGCGACCCGGCTTCCCGAATAGACCAGGCCGAACAGCACCTTGCGTTTATGGGTCTTGCCCTTGACCGTATAGCGGATATCGATCGGCTTGACCTCGGGCAGCTTGCCGATGCCCTCCAGAATGTAGGCGATGTTTCCCAGACGTTCCTTGGCATCCCGGTCGGTCGTAAACGGCACATCGCACATCGCCCCGAAGGCCGCCACATAATTGAAATAGCGGCCGTTGAAACAGCCCACATCGAAAGCGATCTCGTTTCTCTGGCAGATCCTCTCGGCAATCGTTTTCGGATCATATCCCAGATCGAAATTGGAACCGAAATCATTCATCGTTCCGCTGGGAAAATAGCCCAGCAAGGGCTTCTCTTTCCTGCGCATCAGGGCATTGGTGACTTCGTTCATCGTTCCGTCGCCGCCAAAGACACAGACGATATCGTATCTGATCCGGTTGCGTTTCAGATATTCATATGCGTCATTCGCCGCCTGGGTCACATAGACCGAAACCTCATAGCCGTTGGCGCAGAACACATCGATCGCATCCAGCAGTTTCGCCTTTGAATTCTTCAGGCCCGAATGGGCATTGATCAGCATCAGCAGTTTCATATCTCTATTCTAATTGTTTTGAGATTATTATACAATGAACGTATGTTCGAACTGAGCGTAGGAGCGATCATCTATACGATGGATCGGGAAACGATGAAATTTCTGGTGATCAGGGACTTCCATGGCAACTACGGATTCCCCAAGGGGCATGCGGAGAAAGACGAGACTCTGGAAGAGACCGCTTTGCGGGAGATCCGGGAAGAAGTCGGTCTGCAAGTCTGTCTGGATACTTCGTTTGAAGAGGAACTGAACTACATCATGCCCAACGGGATCGCCAAACGAAGCATCTATTTTCTGGCATCCTATCGGGATCAGATTCCAATCAGGCAGGAAGAAGAAGTCGCGGAGATCCGTCTTGCGGAATATGAAGACGCTTTGCAGCTTCTCACGTTCGCGAATATGAAAGAGGCCCTGATCAAGGCCAAGAGGTATATCGATGAAAAACAATAATTTCTTACAGGCGGCCAAGTTCACCCTGTTCTCTTTATCTGCCGGCATCATCCAGATCGGGACGTTCGCGATCTTCAACGATGTCCTGAAATGGAAATGGTGGCCCGCCTATCTGCTGTCGCTGGTTTTATCGGTCTTATGGAACTTTACCTTGAACCGCAAGTTCACTTTCCAGTCGGCTTCCAATGTGCCGGTCGCCATGTTCAAGGTATTCCTGTTCTACCTCGTTTTTACGCCCCTGACGACGCTTTCAGGCAATTACCTGACATCTTCCCTGCATTGGAACGATTATCTCGTCACAGGCCTGAATATGGCCCTGAATCTGATTACAGAGTTCTTCTATGACAAATACATCGTCTTCACCGACGCGTTAAAGAAAGAATAGGAAAAACACAATAAAAGCCTTGACTCATCAGATCTATCAAGGCTTTTTTGTTTGTTTTATCAATCCGAGATATCCGCATCCAGGATGATTCCGAAGCGATACTGCGGATACTTCTTCTGCAGCTTTTCTCTGATCTCTTCGACACGCTTTTCCGGGTCTTCTTCATCGAAACTGAAGATCAGATCGAAGGTGACCAGTTTATTGATCTCATCGACATAGAAGCCATGCATCTGCAGGATGTTTTCATACTGGCCAAGGATCTCGTTGATGCCCTTGCGGATCGATCGGTATTCCTTCGTATCGTTGGAAGCGTAGATCCCCAGGGTCATGACGATGCCGTAGCGTTCATAGATGTCCACTTCGATCCGGCGGGTCAGCAGGTGGATGTCTCTTGCCTTGAGTCTGTCATCCAGCTGGATGTGCGCTGTGCCGATGATTTTGTTCGGGCCGTAATTATGCAGTGCCATGTCATAGACGCCCTGGACTTCCGGATAGCCGTGGATCGTCTTCTTGATCTCTCTGGTCAGTTCGCTGTCTGTCCTGACGCCGATCATGTCGTCGACCGTATCCTTCAGGATCTCGATCGCCGTCTTGATGATCATGACAGAAATGATAAGGCCTAACGGACCTTCCAGAGAAATCCGGGCAAAATAGCTGACCAGCGCTCCGACAAAAGTCGAAAGCGACAGGAACGAATCGCTGATCGCATCCGTTCCGCTGGCGATCAGGCTGCCGGAATTGTACGATTCTCCCTGTCTGCGGACATACTTGCCGAAGAAGAATTTCACAAACACGGCGACGATGATGATCAGCAGCGACACCAAAGAATAATCCGCCAAGGACGGGTGGATCAGTTTTTCAAAGGATTCTTTGAACGAGGTGATGCCTGCCAGCAGGACGATGACGGCGATGATGACCGAAGAAAAGTATTCGATCCTGCCGTAACCGAACGGATGTTTCTTGTCCGGACGTTTCTCCGAGAGCTTCGTGCCGATGATCGTGATGATCGAAGACAAGGCATCGCTCAGGTTGTTTACCGCGTCCAGAACGATCGACAGCGAGTTCGCCAGGAAACCGACCGTTCCCTTGAACAGCACCAGGACCAGATTGACCAGGATCCCCTGTATGCTTATTTTTATGATCTGTGTATTCCTATCTGCCATGGAATTCCTTTCAGATCGTCGAGAGATACTTGACTGCTTCGGTCGCGGCGACAGCACCGTCCGCGGTTGCGGTGACCAACTGACGCAGTTCCTTGCTGCGGTTGTCTCCCGCCACATAGATGCCTTCCGTACGGGTATGGCAGTTCTCGGAAGCGATGATATAACCGGCATCATCCAGATCGACCAGTTCGGCGAAGATCTCGTTCTGCGGGATCCTGCCGATGGCAATGAACAGACCGTTCACTTCGATGGTCCGGATCTTGCCTTCGTTGTCCGTGACTTCGATGCTTTCCAGTTTTTCGGACGCATTCAGTTTCGTGATCCGGCTGTTGAAGACGAATTCGACATTTTCTTTTTCTTTCAGTTTTTCGACGGTCGAACTTTCTCCGCGGAATGCATCGCGGCGATGGATCAGATAGACCTTCTCGGCCAGATCGCTCAGATACAGGGCGTCTTCCAGAGCGGTGTTGCCTCCGCCGTTGACCGCAACTATTTTCTTGCGATAGAAAAAGCCGTCGCAAGTCGCACAGTAAGAAACGCCTTTGCCTACCAGTTCCTTTTCGTTTTCCAGTTCCAGCTTGCGGTTCTGGGAACCGGTCGCCAGAATGACGGCTTTGGTTTCATAGGTATTCTTATCGGTCGTTACTTCTTTGACCGTGCCATTTACACGGATGCCGTTCACTTTTTCAAAAACGATTTCCGCACCCAGCTCCTTGGCTTGTTCATAGAGCTTGGTGGCGAATTCGAAACCGGAAATATGGGCGGCTGCCGGATAGTTTTCGATATCCGGGGTGTTGATGATCTGCCCGCCATAGCTTGCTTCCTCGAGTACCAGAACGGTTTTGGATGCCCTGCGGGCATAGATCGCCGCCGTCAGACCGGCCGTTCCGGCACCGACAATGATGATATCGTACATTGTTACCTCCTATGATCTGCCTTTGATTCAACAATTCTGCCTGGCCAGATCTTTTTCTACGTTAGCCAAAGCTTTACCAATGAGAGCATACAAAACTGCTGCTTCCTCTTCGCTCAGATCCAGGCACTTGCCCATCTGTTCCGGAATCCGCAGAGCTTTCTCTCGCAACGCTTCCCCTTTTTCCGTGATGACGACATCGAGATTGCGTTCATCCTCCTGATTGCGGGAGCGCTTCAGATAGCCTTTCTGTTCCAGTTTCTTCAGCAAAGGCGTCAGCGTGCTGGGATCCAGAAGCAAGGTCCTGCTTATCTCTTTGACATTGCTCTGCTTCTTTTCCCAGAAATACATCATGACGATATACTGCGTATAGGTCAGATCCGCTTCTTTCAGTAAAGGCGTATAACGCCGGATGATCTCTTTGGAGCACAGGTAGATCGGAAAACACAGCTGGTTGCTTAAAGCCAAAGGATCATATCCCATGATCAGTTCTCCTCTAAAAGCGCAACCAGATCTGCTTCGAAGTCGGTCGGAACGAAGGTCGGATCGAAACGCTTCACGGCATCGCCGTTCTTGTTGACCAGGAACTTGGTGAAATTCCAGACGATATCGCCCTTTTCTTTGCAGGTCTCGCTGATCTTGGAGATCATCTTCATGGCTGCTTTGTTCTTCATGCCGTGGACTTCCTCGGTCGGCTGCTGCTGCTTCAGGATCTTGTAGATCTCGCTGGCATTCTCGCCGTTGACATCGATCTTGGAGAACTGGTCGAAGGTCGTGTTGTATTTGGATGTGCAGAACGCATGGATCTGGTCATCCGTTCCCGGCGCCTGATGACCGAACTGGTCGCAAGGGAAATCCAGGATCTCGAAACCCTGATCATGATACTTCTGATAAAGGGTCTCCAGAGCTTCGTACTGCGGAGTAAAGCCGCAACCGGTCGCCGTATTGACGACCAAAGATACCTTGCCCTTCAAAGCGCTCAGATCGCATTCTTCGCCATTTCTCATCTTGGCTTTCAAATCATAGATATTCATGTGTGTACCTCTATTATTTTGTATACAAATTAATTGTATACGAATTATTTGTTTCCGGCAACCGGGATGACTGAAATGAAAACTATCCGTTTCCGGATAGTTCTTTTTTCTATAGTTCCGCAAGCATCTGTCCCGGATTATCGGCCGCTTTGACCTTGCCGAAGGCTTTCAGGATCTTCCCTTCTTCGTCGATCAGATAGGTCGTCCGGACGATGCCCATGTATTTTTTGCCGTAGTTGCTTTTCTCCTGCCAGACATCGTAGGCTTTGATGGCCTCCAGCCCTTCATCGGAAAGCAGACGGAACGGCAGACCATACTTCTCTTCGAATTTCTTGTGGGAAGCGACGCTGTCTTTCGATACGCCCAGGACGACGGCCCCTTTTTCTCTGAACTGGGGATACAGTTCAGAGAAGCTGCATGCCTGTTTCGTACAGCCGCTGGTCATATCCTTGGGATAGAAATACAGGACGATCTTCTGTCCCCTGTAATCTTTCAAGGTGACTGGTTTCCCGTCCTGATCCGGCAACGTAAAATCAGGCGCTTTCTGGCCGATTTCCAGCATCAGAAGATTCCCTGTTCGTACATCGCCGTCGCGACTTTCTTGAAACCGGCGATATTGGCTCCGGCGATCAGGTCGTAGCCCAAACCGTATTCCTGAGCCGCTTCCAGAGAAGAACGGTAGATGTTGACCATCATATGCTGCAGACGCTGATCGACTTCATCCTCGGTCCAGACCAGACGCTCCGAGTTCTGCGACATTTCCAGCGCCGAGACACCGACGCCGCCCGCATTGACCGCCTTGGAAGGAGCGATGATGACGCCGTTCTGTCTAAGATAGTCGATCGCTTCGTTGGTCGTCGGCATGTTCGAGACTTCGATATAATAGCGGACACCTGCCTCGACGATCTTCTTTGCTTCCTCGATGCCCACTTCGTTCTGCGTCGCGCATGGCATATAGATATCGACATCCTTGACGCCCCAGAATTTGCCCTGATGGCATTCGCAGCCGAATTTCTCGGCATATTCCGTCAGATCGATCTGGTTCCTGCGGCGCAGATCGAGAACATAGTTCAGTTTCTCATCGGTCACGATACCCTCTTCGTCATGGATGTAGCAGGTCGGCGAAGACATGTACGTGACTTTGCCGCCAAGCTGGCTCGCTTTCTTCATGACGCCCCAGGCGACATTTCCGAAACCGGTGACGGCGATTTTCTTGCCCCGGATCGTATCGCCCTGCTGTCTCAGGACTTCATTGAGATAATAGATCGCGCCATAGCCGGTCGCTTCCGGACGGATCAGGGAACCGCCATAGCTCAGACCTTTGCCGGTCAGGACGCCATTTTCCCAGACGCCCTTGAGACGGCGGTACTGTCCGAACAGATAGCCGATCTCTTTTCCGCCGACACCCATATCGCCAGCCGGAACATCGATGTCCGGTCCGATATAGCGATACAGGGCCGTCATATAGCTCTGACAGAAACGCATCATTTCCGCATCGGACTTGCCTGTCGGATCGAAGTCCGCACCTCCCTTGCCTCCGCCGATCGGCAGACCGGTCAGACTGTTCTTGAAGGTCTGTTCGAAGCCAAGGAACTTGATGATACTTTCGTTGACATTTTTCTGGAAACGCAGGCCGCCTTTGTACGGGCCGATCGCGCCATTGAACTGGCAGCGGTAACCTACATTGGTATGGGCCTGACCGTTGTCGTCGGTCCAGACGACTCTGAACTTGAATAAACGTTCCGGTTCGATGATCCGATTCAGCAGATCGACCTTCCGGTATTCCGGATGGGCATCGATGACCGGCGAAATCGAACCTAAAACTTCCTGCACCGACTGCACGAATTCAGGCTGATTGCTGTACTTCGCGCGGGCACTGTCTATTACTTCCTGTACATATTCATTCATTATGCTTTCCTTCTTGTTCTTTCTAGTTTCATTATAACAAATGTTAGAATGAATAAAGAGGTAAAAGAAGATGGATGAAATAAAAATCAGGATTATTATGGAAAACGGCAAAGAGATCGTTGCCGAACTGTATCCGGAAACGGCACCGAAGACGGTAGAGAACTTCGTAAAACTGGTGAAGGAACATTTCTACGACGGAATCGTTTTCCACCGGGTCATCAAAGGTTTCATGATCCAGGGAGGCGATCCGACCGGTACCGGCATGTCCGGTTCGAAGGAAACGATCGTCGGCGAGTTTGCGTCGAACGGTTTTGCGAATGACTTGAAACACGAACGGGGCGTCCTGTCGATGGCCAGGACGATGGATCCGAATTCGGCTTCTTCGCAGTTCTTCATCATGCATCAGGATGCGCCGCATCTGGATTGCCAATACGCCGCTTTCGGCAAGGTCATCGAAGGCATGGAGACCGTGGATGAGATCGCGGAAGCCGCGACGGATTTCCGTGACAGGCCTTACGAAGACCAGAGGATCAGAACGATCGAACTCGTCTGACATCATCACGACAATTGTTGAAAAAGATCTGTTTCATAACAGATCTTTTATTCTCGTTCAGACGAAGATCCTCTGGATCAGAAACATGTAGATGATCGTTCCCAGCAGGATGGATAGCGCAGCGGAATGCTTCCATTTATAGGACAGAACGACGATGACTGTGGCAATCAGTTCCGGCAGAAAACCCGCAAGCGAATCGAAACGCACCTCTTTCAGACAGTAGACCACCAGCATCGCCATGGCACAGTAAGGAAGCGCATTGCCCAGATATCGGATCGTTTCAGGCACCTTTTTCTTGAAAAGCAGGAACGGCATGAAACGGATCAGGATCGTCGTAAACGCCATGACAGCGATCAGAAGCCAGCTATGCATCGTTGTTCCTCCTGATCCTTCTGAGGATAAACAGCATCGCCGCGATCAGCAGCATCGACCAGATCAGGAAACGTTCCTTGCCGAATACAAGAAGACAGAAGATCGTGATCGCAAAGGAAAGCATAACGATCAGATGATCCTTGTTGCTTTCGTTCTGGCTGAGCACGATCACGATAAACAAGGCGGTCATCGAGAATTCGATGCCACGGTAATCGAAGGGCAGGATATCTCCCAGCAAGGCGCCGATCAAAGACCCGCTGATCCACCAGATGTGGTTGAACAGCGACAGACAGAAGCAATATACATCCGCATCGCATCCGGAGAGATCCTTGCTGCAAAGGATGGAGAATGTTTCATCGGTCAGCGCAAAGATGTCGTAGCAGCGGTGCTTCTTCAATTCGGAAAACTCCTTCAGCATGCCGATCCCGTAGAACAGATGGCGGATATTCACCATGACCGTCATCAGGAAAGCCGTGAGCAGCGATGCGGAAGAACTCAGCAGATCGACGCCGGTATACTGCATCGACCCGGCATAGATGAACAGCGACATGGCTGCGCTATGTAAAAAAGAGAAGCCTTTCGCATCCATCAGGACACCGAAACCGATTCCCAGGACCAGATAGCCGGGAAAGATCGTCAGTGAATCCTTGAAAGCTTCTCTTGTTTCTTTCTGCATTATAGAAATCATATCTCATTCTGTCATGATGCTCAGGATTTAAGCATCATCCGTTCGGTTGGAAATGGATGAAATCTTCGAATTTCTCCAGGGAATTGTTGACGATGAGATCCTCGTCGAATCCCAGTTCCTCCAGCAACGCAATCGCCGTATCGAAACAGCCCACCCTGCTGGGATCATGCGCATCCGATCCGACAAAGACATTGGTCCGGTATTTCATACACAGTTTCAGATAAGTACGGGCATTCTCCAGACAGTCTTTCATCCAGGGATTGCGGATATGCGCGTCATTCAGTTCCAAAGCAACTCCCTGTTCCCTGGCTGTCAGAACGAGTCGTTCGTAATCCAAAGGAAAGCCTCCGTCATCGGGATGAGAGACGAAAAAGGTCTTGGGATGCATCATGCATCGGATCAGATTGTCGGTATTCTTATCGATGCCCTGGTCTTCGTAGCAGTTGCCATGGATGCCTACGATATTGTAGTCCAGACGGTCCAGAAGGAATTCCGGAAGCGTCATCGAACCGTCGTGCAGGACGTTGTTTTCCACGCCGTAATAGATATTGACGCCATAAAGCTGACGGGGGATCGCCCTGAGATTGCTGAAATGATTCGGAGTGCAGACATTGGGAATGCCCGGGGCATGGTCGCTGATCCCGAGTCCCTGCAGTCCTTTTTCGCTGGCTGCCAGAGCGTTTTCTCTGACCGTGCCATAGGCATGGCCGGAAGCGATGGTATGGGTGTGGATGTCGACGACGATCTTGTTTTTCATATCTTCTCCTGTCTAGCCCAGAAAGCGGATGAGTTTTTCTTCGTCCGCATCCGGATTCAGTTTCTTCAGCTGCTTCAGTAATCGCCGATATGATTCCTCGGGACTGCGCCGGTAGCATCGTTCGCCGAAATCCTCTCCATAGAAAGCCTCCGGGGTCGCATAGCGCGAGATGCCCCAGCCGTAGAATTCGCCGTTCTTATCCGTCTCGTAATCGAAATCGATGATCAGCATGTATCCTTTCATCATCAGCTTGTTGATGGTGGTATCGAAGCCTTTGCGTGGGATCCAGGCATCTTTGCCTTTCTCATGGGTCTTCACATAGCCGCCCAAGGCTTTTGCGGTCTTCGACAGCATCGACGGTCTGGAAGCGATCAGCTCGTAGAGATACTGCTCGTTATAGGTGATCAGCCCGTCATTGAAGGCCGCTTCGAAATCATAGCCGTCCCGGCGGTAATTGGCCAGGTCATAGAACCATTCTCTGGAAACATAGGCCGCCTTGTTGCGGAAGAACTTCCCATAGGCGCAGCGCGTCTCCTGAATCACCGGACCCTTCCATTCCCACAGTCCTTCTTCCGAACCGAAATAGACTTTGGGATCGCAGTTTTCTTCCAGAGAAAAACCTTTGATGTCATTTTCAAAAAACGGGATGATCCCGTTTTTCTTGATTGCTTGTATCAGGTCTTCTTTGTTTCTGATATAGATATCCATCTCAGTTCTCGAACTGCAGCTGGTACAGCTTGTAGTAGTATCCCTTCTTCTTCAGCAGCTGCTGATGGGTTCCGGTCTCGATGACTTCGCCATTCTGCAGCACCACGATCTGATCGGCATGCTGGATGGTCGAAAGACGGTGCGCCACCACCAGCATCGTGCCGATGCTCTTCATCTTCTCCAGCGACTCCTGGATCAGGACTTCCGTTTCGGTATCGATGTTGGCTGTTGCCTCGTCGAGGATCAGGATCTGCGGCTTATGGATGATCGTCCGGGCAAAAGACAGCAGCTGTCTCTGACCCTGGGAAAGGTTTTCGCCTTTCTCGATCAGTTCTTCGTTGATCCCCTTCGGCAGCCTGTCGATAAAGGTATCCGCATTGACATAGACGCAGGCTTCTCTGACTTCTTCATCCGTGAAGGATTCATCATGAAGCGTGACGTTGTCTCTGATGGTTCCCGAGAAGAGGAAGACATCCTGCAGCATCTGTCCGATCGCTTTGCGCAGCGAAGAGATCTTGATGTCGTTGATGTTGATGCCATCGATCAGGATCTCGCCTTTCTGGACTTCATAGTTTCTAACGATCAAAGAAAGGATCGTCGTCTTGCCGGCGCCGGTCGCACCGACGAAGGCACAGGTTTCTTTCGGGTTGATCGTAAAGGAAACATCCTTGAGGATCCAGTTCTCTTCCGTATAGGCGAACCAGACATGTCTGAATTCGATCTTGCCTTCGAAATGGTCGATCTCGATCGCATCTTCCTTGTCCAGAACATCCGGTTTGACATCCAGCAGGTTGAAGATCCTTTCGGAAGCCGTGAAGGCTTTCTGCAGGGAGTTCAGCTGATCCGCCAGATTCTGGATCGGGTTGAAGAATTTGGAGAGATACAGATAGAATGCCACGATCTCGCCGGCGGTCAGACCGTATCGGACGCCCAGGATGAAACACAGGGCGATCGAAGAAGTATAGATGAACGAGATCAACGGACGGTAGATGCCGAAACCTTTGATGACGTTGAAACGCTCCTTGCGCATCGCTTCGTTCTTTTCTTCGAATTGATGGTCTTTGGTCTCTTCCTGGTTGAAGACCTGGGTCAGTTTCATGCCTGCCAGGTTCTCGGACAGGAAGGTATTCATATCGGAGATGCAGGCACGTTCCTTGCGGAAGACGCCTTTGACATACTTCGAGAAGAAGAACGATACGACAAACACGATCACCATCACCCCGGAAAGCGCAAACGACAGCGATGGCGAGATGTAGATCATGATGATATAGACACCGACCAGGGTCGTGATATCCCTCAAGATACGCACGAAGACACCGGTGAAAAGGTCGGACATGCTGGCGGTGTAAGAGGTAACTCTGGTGACCAGGGAGCCCGTCGGCATCTCGTTGAACTGGTTCAGTGACATGTTTTCGATGTGCTCGAAGATCTCGTTGCGCAGACGGTAGATGATACGCTGCCCGCAGTTCTGCAGGATCGTCGATTCCACATACAGGAAGACCTGGTTGATCAAAGTGATCGTAAACGACAGGAGAAC
>CADBPB010000208.1 GCA_902796525.1 uncultured Erysipelotrichaceae bacterium
GCCCCGATCAACGGTTCCGGTTACAACGAGCAGTACGGACTTTTAGGTTCCAACAAGGCGACCGAAGACAAGGTCAAGCTCTTCCCGAGAGATGCCCAGCCGGTCATCGAAGGCATACAGCAGAGACTGTTCGATCTGACGGGCAGGCATATGGAAGTCATGGTTTATGGCGATGGCGCCTTCAAAGATCCTCAGGGCAAGATCTGGGAACTGGCCGATCCGGTCGTGTCCCCGTTCTATACGAAAGGCCTGAAGGGTACGCCGAACGAAGTCAAGATCAAATATCTGGCAGACAATGACTATGCCGGGCTGGATGGCGCTGAGCTGCAGAAGGCGATCAAGGACTCGATCAAGGCGAAAGATGCGAATCTGGTCGGACAGATGGTTTCCGAAGGAACGACGCCGAGACAGCTGACGGATCTGATCGGTTCGCTTTGCGACCTGACAAGCGGTTCCGGTGACAAAGGAACGCCGGTCGTATTGGTTCAGGGCTATTTCGACAACTATACGACGGAATGATCCGCCCGAAACAGACATAAACAAAGGCCATCCGAAGATGGCCTTTTATTATGAACTGTTGTCTGATCAGCCAAGGATGGCGGCATCATTGGCGAATTCTTCGCCGCTCGCTTTTTCAAAGAGCGACAGCAGTTTTTCGACTGTCAGTCCCTTCTTTTCCTTGCCTTTGATATCGAGGATCACTTTTCCGTCATTCAGCATCAGCAGCCGATCTCCGTGATTGATCGCGTCTTTCATATTATGCGTGACCATGAAAGTGGTCAGGTGCGATTTCTCGATGATCTTATCGGTGACTTCCAGCACTTTCTGGGCGGTCTTGGGGTCCAAAGCGGCGGTATGTTCATCGAGAAGAAGCAGACGCGGACTCTGCAATGTGGCCATGATCAGCGTCAGAGCCTGTCTCTGTCCGCCTGAAAGTAGTCCCACTTTCGTAGACAGGCGGTCTTCCAGCCCCAGGTCGAACTCCTTCAGAAGCGTCCGATACATTTCCCTTTCCTTGGCGGTAATGCCGACGGAAAGACCTCTTTTCTGTCCCCTCCGATGAGCCAGAGCCAGGTTTTCTTCGATCCACATATCGGCAGCCGTACCCATCAGCGGATCCTGAAAAACTCTGCCGATGTACTGCGCACGCCTGTCTTCTGAGAGTTTCGTGACATCCGTATCATCGATAAAGATCTTCCCTTCATCCACCAGCCAGACGCCTGCGATCGCATTCAGAAGCGTCGACTTCCCGGCGCCGTTGGAACCGATGACCGTTACGAATTCCCCATCGTTCAAAACAAGATCGACCCCATCCAGAGCGATCTTTTCGTTGACCGTTCCCGGATTGAATGTTTTTCTGATATTTTCTATTCTAAGCATTATTACGACCTCTTTCTCAGATTTGGGACAGTCATCGCCAGCATGACAATCACGGCCGTAGCCAGCTTGAGATCATTCGAATCGATATGCATCCACAAAACGAGGACCATGATCAGATAATAGACGATCCCGCCGATGATCACAAAGAGCAGCCGGACATAAAACTGGCAGCCTTTCGGAAAGATCAGTTCCGAAAGCACCTCGCCGATGATGATGGCAGCCAGACCGATGACGATCGCGCCTCTGCCCATGGAAACATCCGCGAAACCCTGATACTGTGCCATCAGACCGCCTGCCAACGCGACCAGGCCGTTGCCCAAGGCAAAGCCGATGACCTTCATATGATTCACATTGATTCCCTGTGCGAGCGCCATATGGAAGTTGTTGCCGGTGGCACGGATCGCGCAGCCCTGTTCCGTACCGAAGTACCAGTACATGACAGCGATCAGCAGAACCGCAAAGATGGCTCCGATCAGGATCGCCATCGGTATGTTGCGCATCGTGATCAGCACATGATTTTTCACGGGATTGCAGGAGACGTTCGCCACCATACCCATGATATGCAGGTTGATGGAATACAGTCCGAACTGCACCAGAATGCCTGACAGGATCGCGGGGATCTTCAGTGCCGTATGGATCAATCCGGTACATATTCCGACGGCCGTTCCTGCCACGAACGCGCAAAGCAAGGCGATCCAGGGATCGGTTCCGTTCGTGATCAGCATGACTGCGATCGCTCCGCCCGTGGCAAAAGAGCCGTCCACGGTCAGGTCCGACTCTTGCAATACTCTGAAAGTGATATAAACGCCCAGGGCCATGATCCCCCAGATGATGCCTTGCGCGACACCGCCGGGGATCCTGCCCAGTAAATTCGATATGCTCAGCATGTTCAGTCTGTCAGCGCTTCAAAATCTTCAGGAATCGTCACTTCGAACATTTCGCTGACAGTCGGATTGAATTTCTTGACCGGATCCGGGAAGTATTCGATCGGCATGCTAGCGACATCTGCTTCGCCTTTCAGCACTCTGATCGCCATTTCACCGGTAACTCTGCCTAATTCATAGTAGTCGATCGTCAGGGTGGCGACACCGCAA
>CADBPB010000209.1 GCA_902796525.1 uncultured Erysipelotrichaceae bacterium
CCGATCAGGATGATGCTTCCTTTTTCGACAAAAGGCAGGAACGCATCCTGCTGGGCTTTGTTGAAGCGATGGATCTCATCGATAAACAGGATGGTGCGCTCGCCCATTTCTGCGCTTTCTTCCGCCCGCTTCATGACTTCCTTGATTTCTTGGAGCCCGCTGGTGACTGCCGAAAAATTCACGAAAGACGCCTTGGTCGCTCCGGCAATCACGCTGGCCAAAGTGGTCTTGCCGACACCCGGAGGCCCCCAGAAGATCATCGAAGGAATGCGGTCACTCTCGACCATTTTCCGTAAGACTTTTCCTGGGCCGATCAGATGCTGCTGGCCGATGATCTCATCCAGCGAAGCCGGACGCAGCCGGGCTGCCAAAGGCTCGTTCATTTCATTGCAGAAAAGATTGTGCGTTTTCATATCTCTTTCATTGTAGTATCAATTGTCATTCCTGTAAAAGCAATTGCCGTCTTCCCGACAGTTTCGAATATTGAACAAACCGTTACCCATACGATAAAATAGAATCAGCAAACAAGCATAAAAACATGAAACTGAAGATCTATTATCTCACAGCACTGATCGCCATCGTTTTAAGCATCATCGCCTTCTTTTTCGACTATACGATCTCGATCGGGATCCTGGCTGCGACCCTGGCAAGCATGCTGAATCTGCTGCTTCTATCCGCCAGCATGACGATGGTGATGAAACAGCAGGACATGCAGAACTATCCGCTGCTGATCGTGAGCAATATCTTCCGTTACGGACTGCTGGCAGCCGTGATCTATCTCGCGCTCAAGAACCCGCAGTACTTCAATATCTATGGCGTCACCATCGGTCTGGTCCTGTTTCTGATCAGCCTGGTCATCGACGCCGTTAGCAGGAAAGGAGCCTAGGATGGCCATTCAGACGACCGTATTTTCCATTGCCATCATCACCATCTTCATGGCGCTTTTGCTGCTGTATATCAACCGCAGGCTGAAAGCCTTCGATCCCTTAAGCAAGCCGACCGGCATCGTGCTGCTGGTGATGATCTTTGCGGAAACGATCGACAACATGGTCAAGGACAAGACGAACGAACGCTTCGCCAAGTATCTGACGCCTTACATCATGACGATCATTTCCTACATCTTTCTAGCCAATATCGCCGGACTCTTCTCCTTGGAGACCCCGACATCCAACTACAGCGTCACCCTGGTCCTGGCGGCCATTACCTGCATCCTGATCGAAGTCTGTTCGATCAAAGCCAAAGGCGGCAAAGCCTACCTCAAGACCTGGTTCGAGCCCTTTGCGCCATTCGTCGTACTGAATGTCCTGAGCAAGTTCTCGACCCTGCTGTCGCTGTCGCTGCGTCTGTTCGGAAACATCCTTTCCGGCGGCATCCTGATGTCGGTCATCTACCAGATGCTGTCGGCGATCTCTTCGAAGATCCCGCTGATCGGCAAGCTGAACATCGTCGGAATCATCATCGCTCCGGTCCTGCATTTCTATTTCGATCTGTTCTCCGGCGCGATGCAGGCATATATCTTCACGATCCTGTCGTTATCATTTATCGGCAAAGAACTTCCACAGAAAGAATAGGGGGAAAACATATGGAAAAAGCTTTATTAGGTTTTGCTGCGGCACTCTGTGTCTTAGGCGGCTGCGTCACCGGCATCATGGAAGGCAAGGTCGCGATCACCGCGGTCGAACAGATCGGCAAGAACCCCGATGCTGCCAGCAAGATCCAGTCCATGGCCATCATCGGCGCTGCCATTTCCGAAACCTGCGCCATCTACTGTCTGCTTACCGCTTTCCTGATCATCTTCATTTTGGGAGCTTAAGATGCAGATCATCGATATCCTGTCTCAGCTCGTACCGAATGTCTGGACAGCGATCACGCAGCTTTGTGCGACAGCTGTGCTGTTTTTCCTGATGTATAAGCTGGCCTGGAAACCGGTCAAGAAGATCCTGGATGAACGTTCCGCCTATGAACAGGAAAAACTGACGGAAGCGGAAAAGCTCATCGCGGAAAACGAACGCCTGAATACGGAAGCCAAGCAGGCCATCCTCGAAGCCAACAAGACGGCGGAGGTCATCCTCAAGGAAGCCAGGGAAGAAGGCAAGCTGCTCAAAGACGAACTGCTTGACGAGGGACAGAAAGAAGCCAAACTGCTGCTGGAGAACGCCAGGAAAGACATGGAACTGCAGCATGACAAGATGATGAAGCAGATGCACGAAGAGATCGTCGATGCGACGATCAGCGCGGCCGAAAAAGTCCTGCAGGAAAAGCTGGATGCTTCCAATGAACAGGAATCGATCCGTTCTTTCATCAAGGAAGTGATCGATTCATGAGTGTCGATATCAAGGCCTATGCCCGCAACCTGATGGAACTGGCCAACCAGGAAGGCCAGGTCGATCTGCTGTATCCGGAAATCAAACGGATCAATGACGAACTCAACAAGAATGACGTTCTTTTAAAATACATCGATTCCCCGGAATACCGTTCGGCGGAAAAGAAAGAAGCCCTGCAGGAAGCATTCAACCACGATCTGGATGATTCCGTCCTGTACGGTCTTTTTCTGATCGTCGACACGATTCCTGAATCCGGCTATGAATCCCGGCTGATCCATGAATTCCTTGTCTATTACTACCAGACCAGAGGCGTCACCTTAGGCACGGTATATAGCGTCAGGGAACTCGACAAAACGACCCTCTATACCCTGGAAGCCGCTTTTACGCGCAAGCTCGAACGGGCGATCAAACTGGAAAACAAACTGGACAAAGACCTGATCGGCGGCGTCAAAGTCGTGATCAACGACAGCGTCTGGGA
>CADBPB010000210.1 GCA_902796525.1 uncultured Erysipelotrichaceae bacterium
ACCTACGTCATGTACAATTCGGCTTCCCGTCTGGAACTTCGACACGAGAAGAGCTACGGTCTCGATCCGGAATACCAGAAGTATTCTGATACAGTACCTCTTCTCTTCCCGTTCACGAAACAGTACCATTCCATGAAGGTATACAGAGACTGATCATGAAAGAATTCTCTGTTCCCATGGCTCTGGTCGACTACATCCCGGTCATCTTGTTTGTGATGGCGGGGAATCTGCTGATCAGGGATCTCAGAAAGAAGATGAGCGTCCTCTCATGCGGACTGACGCTTGCGGGCTTTGCCTTTGTGGGCATCGCCGGTCTTCTGAAGGCGACCTACAAGCTGATCTATGCCCTGCAGCTGGGAGATCCTGTCTGGATGTCCGATCAGTTCTTTTCCAACCAGTCCATCGGTTTCCTGATGGCGGGCATCGGACTGATGATCTATGTGATGGACAAGAAAAACAGGGCTTACGGCTTCCTTCCGACCATGGCGCTTGTCGGCATCATGGTCGTCGGACTTGGTGCCATGGATGCGGCCTTGTGTTTCATGGCCAACAGGATGAAGAAGCGGAACGCCCTGATCTGTTTCATCGTTTCATTCTTCCTGTGTCTGGGCATGGGCTATCTTTCCTCAAAGGATTTTGACAAGGGCTATATGAACTGGATCGCCCAGTTCATCAACATCGCCGGACAGGGCCTGTTTCTTGCCGGCGTGAAGATCCTGCATAAGGCAGGTCTGTAAAAAGAATACAAAAAGAAAAGCGATGCTACGACAGCATCGCTTTTATAAACGCTGAATCAAAGTCGATACGGATCCCTTTCGGTATGACTTCCATCTCAAAGACGGAAGCTTCGAGCGGCTCGCCGTCGATATTGGCTTTGAACGGCCGATCCGAGGAGATCACTGCCTTGTCGGATACATAGGAATGAACAGCCTTGTCCTTCAGGTGGGAGGCATCTTTCATGGACAGGATGACTTTGGCCATCCTGATCTTGTTCAGCCTGTCGGCGACGATGATCTCGATCTTTCCGTCGTCGATCTTTCCCATCGGCGATACTTTGTAGCCGCCGCCGTAGTAATGGGCGTTGGCCACGACCGCGGTCGTCATCTCTTCTTCGATGACTTCGCCGTTGACTTCCACCTTCATCTTTCTGGGCCGATAGGTGAGGAAGTAATGGACGACGCCGGCATTGTAGCGCATGGCTTCCGGGATGAAGCGGTTGTGGATGAAATTGTCGTCGTTGGCGATATCCGCATCGATGCCAAAGCAGGCGACGTTGATGAAATAACGGTCGTTGATGCGGACGATATCGACCTCATGGATCCCGTCTGTCATTTCTTCGTGGCAGAAGCGGTTGAAGTCGTTGCCGGTACCGTGAGGCAGAAAGGCCAGGATGTTCTTTGTGCCAACGAGATCGTTGAGGGCGAGGTTGATCGATCCGTCCCCGCCGATCGGGGTGATGATGCATTCCTGATCCCTGAATCTTTTTAAGGAATCCTTTGCCTCTTCGACCGTGTCGTTGACGAGGATCTCGTAGTCTCTCAAAAAGCTTTCCGATACTTTTTTCAGCTTCCTGATGAAGTCATCAGTCTTTTCTTTGAGATTGAATCTGTTGAGAACATAGACGTATTTCATAAGCTCACCTGAAACTATTATAACCGATAGAAAAATATGGTAGTATAAGTGATATCAAAAAAAAGGAGAAGCAGATGAAAGTATTAGAAGACCGCATCAGAAAAGACGGAAAGATCCTGCCCGGCGATATCCTGAAGATCGATAATTTCCTGAATCATCAGATCGATACGAAACTGATGGAAGAGATCGGGGAAGAATTCTACGAACTGTTCAAAGACAAGGAACCGAACAAGATCCTGACGATCGAATCCAGCGGCATTGCGATCGGCATGGCCGCGTCGAAGTATTTCGGATACATTCCTGTCGTCTTTGCCAAGAAGACCGTTGCCGCCAATATGGCTGCCAACACCTATGAGGCAAAGGAACACTCCTATACCCGCAACATCGAATACACCGTACAGGTCGCGAAAGATTATCTGAATGAAAACGACCGCGTCCTGATCCTGGATGATTTCCTGGCAAACGGCGAGGCCATGAATGCCCTGATCAGGATCTGCGACCAGGCCGGAGCGAAGATCGTCGGCTGCGGTTCCGTTGTATGCAAGACCTACCAGCCGGGCGAACAGCGCATCAGGGATATGGGCTACAAGGTCGAAGTGCTGGCGAGAGTCAGCCACATGAGCGATGACGGCGAAATAGAATTTGAATGAGGATGGAAACATCCTTTTTCTTTTAAAATGAAAAGGACCCTTGCGGGTCCCTGATGGAGATTACTTGCTGTTGAGCTTCTTGAGTTCTTCGGCGATGGAAGTCAGCAGTTTGACTTCTTCGCTTGGTTCCGGATCCGGTTCCGGTGCCGGTTCTTCTTCCTTCTTGCCAAGGTTCATCATCTTGTTGACAGCCTTGAGGATGAGGAAGAGGACAAATGCCAGGATGAGGAAGTTGAGGATCGCCGTGATGA
>CADBPB010000211.1 GCA_902796525.1 uncultured Erysipelotrichaceae bacterium
AGGATCTTTGAGACGAGCCTGAGAGAAACCGATCCGGGCGTCATCGAGGCGGCGAAGTCTTTCGGCGCTTCCGATCTGCAGATCCTATTCCGTGTCTATATCAAGGAATCCATTCCGAGAATGCTGAATGGCGTGATCCTGCTGATCATCTCGCTGGTGGGCTATTCGGCAATGGCCGGTACCGCAGGCGGGGGAGGCATCGGCGATCTGGCGATCCGTTACGGCTACCAGCAGTACAAGACGGAATACCTGCTGGTCTGCTCCATCATCCTGATCGTGTTTGTCCAACTGATACAGATGCTGGGAAACTATCTGTATAAAAAACTGTCCTGAAAATGTATCCGTTTACATCCTTTCAGATTATTGAATCTGCGGGTCAATGATGATAAGATAGTATCGTCCATAAAGAGAGATGGAGAGACAAGCTCAGTGAAGTCTCAGCAACCTTACTTCCTATGTAAAGGTGCTAAAGCTTGAACGATGGGTAAATGATCGATATTGACCCGTCATCGATGGGTTTTCTTATTTTATGGGCATGATTGAAAAAAGGGGGATTGAATCATGAAAAAGAGTCTGACTCAGAAACTGCTTGGTACCTGGAATACCAAGACTATCGTCGGTGTGGCGATCGGCGCTGCTTTGTTCGGTGTATTAATGAACTATGGCGGCATCAAAGTCACCACCAACACTTCGCTTACTTCCGCATATGTCATTCCGGCAATCGTCGGTGCATTGTTCGGTCCGCTGCCTGCTGCGCTGTCTGCAGGTCTGGGAAACGTAGTCGCTGACCTGATCGGCGGCTGGGGCTTCTGGTTCGACTGGTCATTAGGCAACTTTGTCGCAGGCTATTTCGCAGGTCTGGTCGGTGCGTTCGGTGCCGATGTCGAAAACGGCGTCTTCACGACCAAGCATGCGATCATCCATGCCGTACTGTGCGTCATCGGATGCGCTCTCGGTTTCGGTATCGTTACGCCTTTCCTGACTTACTTATGGTATTCCAGTGAGCTGACGATCACCTGGGTACAGGCACAGGCTGCCATCATTTCCGACGCATCCGTACTGATCGTTGTCGGTATTCCGGTACTCTATGCTCTGGCTAAGAGAAACGCCCGCGGTACGAACTTAAACAAAGAAGACTAAGATGTCGGCTGTAATTGAATTCAAAGATTTCAGCTTCCGCTACAAATCGCAGAATGAATTCACATTACATGATATCAACTTAACCATCAACAAAGGCGAAAAGGTATTGATCCTGGGACCTAGCGGTAGTGGGAAGACTACCTTGGGAAGCTGTATTAACGGATTGATACCTTTTTCCTTTGATGGAGAGGTAAAGGGTTCATGTAAAGTCTGCGGTCTGGAAACAAGGGAGGCTTCGATCTTTAAGATCTCTGAACATGTAGGCACGGTCCAGCAGGATACGGATGCCCAGTTTGTCGGACTGTCCGTCGGCGAGGACATCGCTTTTTCGCTGGAAAACGACATGGTCCCAAGACCGGTCATGCTGGAAAAGGTCGATGAATCGGCAACCATCGTGGGCATGGAGAAGTTCCTGAAGTCCGTCCCTTACAATATCTCCGGCGGTCAGAAGCAGAAGACCGCTCTGGCAGGCATCCTGCATAACGATGTGGAGATCCTGCTCTTCGATGAGCCGCTGGCTTCCCTGGACCCTGCCATGGGTATGAATGCAGTCGATCTCATCGACAGGATCTACCGCGAACATCACAAGACCGTGCTGATCATCGAGCATCGTCTGGAAGATGTCCTGTACCGTCATGTGGATCGGATCATCCTGATGAACGAAGGCAGGATCCTTTTGGATACGACGCCCGACAGGCTGCTTTCTTCCAATCTGCTGAAAGAAAACGGCATCCGGGAGCCTTTGTATATTTCTGCGTTAAAGAACGCAGGCATTACGTTCAAAGGCGATGAGAAACTCTCTTCGATCGAGGAACTGGATATCGGCGCCTATAAGGACAAGATCCTCAAACACTTCCATCAGGTCAAGACAAGCGATGTCAAAGAGAAGAAAAAGAAACTCATCGAAGTAAAGGATGTCACCTACTACTATGGCGATTATCCCGCTTTAAAGAACATCTCGTTCGATCTTTATGAAGGAGAGCGGATCGCTGTCGTCGGCAAGAACGGCGCAGGCAAATCCACCCTGGCAAAGCTTCTGTGCGGCATCATCCGGCCAAGCAGCGGACAGATCCTGGTGGAAGGGGAAGACTATCTGAAATATTCCATCAAGGAACTGGGAGAGATCGTAGGCTATGTCATGCAGAACCCGAACCAGATGCTGGTAAAGGATATCATCAAAGAAGAGATCGAACTGGCTCTGAAGCTGAACGATATCCCGGAAGATCTGATAGCTCAAAGAGTGGAAGAGACCCTGAAGATGGCCGGACTCTATCCGATGCGCAACTGGCCGGTATCGGTCTTAAGCTACGGACAGAAGAAACGCGTGACCATCGCTTCCATCCTGGCTCTGCGTCCGAAAGTCATCATTCTGGATGAACCGACGGCCGGACAGGATTACCATCACTATACGGAGATCATGAACTTCATCTGCGAACTCAACGAGAAGCATGATATCACGATTCTTTTCGTTACCCATGACATGCATCTGGCGATCGAATATACGGATCGTGCCATCGTCTTTACCGATGGCGAAATGATCGGCGACGACAAGGTATACAGGATCCTTTCCGATGACGGCATCATCGAACGCGCTTCTTTGAAGAAGACCTCTCTGGTCACGATCGCCCAGAAAGCGGGCATCGATCCGGAGAAGTATATCCACTATTTCATCGAATGCGAAAAGGAGGAAAGAGAAAATGGATGAGAAACTGTTTATCACTCTGACTCCCGGCAATACTTTCATCGATAAACTGACAGGCAAGACCAAGGTCAGGATCTTTTTCCTGCTGATCTTCATTCTTACCTTTACCTGGGATCTCAGGATCATGCTGCCGATCTTCCTGCTTTCGATCATCGCGCTGATTTCGATCAAGCCGGATAAGAAAAAGAATATCGCGATCATCCTGTTTGTCCTGTTCATGAACCTGTTCAATCTTTTCCTGACCTGGATCATCAAACCGAACTACGGTCTGGAGATGGTCGGAGGATCGACGGTCCTGTTCCGTTTCAATGATTTCTTTATCGTGACAGCGGAAACCATGTGGTACTTCCTGGTCCGTCTGGCCAAGTTCATGGCTTCTTTCCTGCTTTCGCTGACTTTCATACAGAGCATCACGCCAAGCGAACTGGCGGCAGGCCTGCATTCCCTGAAGATCCCTTACAAGATCTGTATGATCGTTTCTTTGGCGTTCCGCTACATTCCGGATATCACCCGCGATTTCAACAATATCCGCATCTCCATGCAGACAAGAGGGCTGGAACTCGATGCCAAGAAAGCATCTCTGTGGAAGCGTCTGAAACA
>CADBPB010000212.1 GCA_902796525.1 uncultured Erysipelotrichaceae bacterium
AACATGGGGTACTCCGGATGTGCTGGTAAACAACGCCGGACTGGATACCCAGCCTTCTGCACCTCCTGAGGTCTCCGGACCTTTCGAGAACTTTCCGGAAGAAGTATTCCGTCAAGTCGTTGAAGTCAATCTGGTCGGAGCGTTTTTGATCGATCAGGCGGTTGGCGCAAGGATGGCAAAAGCCGGAAAAGAAGGTTCGATCATCAATGTCGGTTCCATCTACGGCATGCTGTCGCCGGTACAGGATATCTACGCTTACAAGAAGGAGATGACAGGCGTTCCTTTCATCAAGCCTGTCGCTTATTCCGCTTCCAAATCCGGCGTATACAATCTGACCAGATATTGCGCTACCTATTGGGCAAAAGCCGGGATCAGAGTCAATACTTTTACGCCATCAGGCGTCTGGAGAGACACGCAGGACGATTATTTCCATGCGAATTATGAGGCGCGCATTCCGATCGGCAGAATGGCAAAAGAAGACGAATACAATGGAGCGATCATTTTCCTGGCATCCGATGCCAGCAAGTATATGACAGGTTCCAATCTGATCATGGATGGCGGTTGGACGGCATGGTAAGCAAACATAAGCTGGATGTGATTTATTCGGCACTGGCAACGCCTTTCCGTGCCGATGAATCATTGAATCTTGAAGCGCTGAGAAAACTGGTCCGTTATGAACTGGAAAACGGTGTCGAAGGTTTCTATTGCTGCGGATCTTCCGGGGAAGGGTTGCTGCTGTCTTTGGAAGAACGAAAGAAAGTCCTGGAGACGGTTCTGGAAGAAGCCGGCGGAAAGGTTCCGGTCATTTCTCATATTGGAACGGTTGCCACTAGAGATGTCATTGAACTGGCAAGACACGCGCTGTCTGTCGGAGCGGATGCTGTCAGCATGATTCCGCCGTACTATTATAATTTTTCCATGGATGAGATCATTCAATATTATATGGACGTGGTGAATGAAGTCAGCGAGATCCCGGTCATTGTTTATAATATCCCGCAGTTTACCGGCGTATCTTTCAACAAGAACAATGCCGGCAGACTTCTGGAAAACAGCCATGTCATCGGTATTAAGCATACTTCGACGGATCTGTTTGGTCTCGAACGGATGAGACATGATTTTCCGGATAAGATCTATTTCAACGGCTTCGACGAGATCTTCCTGTCCGGACTGTGCGCAGGAGCCAATGCAGCCATCGGCACGACGGTCAATCTGTATCCCAAGACGTTCCGGAAACTGATGGATCTGTATCAGGAAAACAGGATCGATGAAGCAGGAAAACTGCAGACACTGGTCAATCACCGGGTCGAGGAAATGGTAGGTGTCGGTATCTTTTCGGCAGTCAAATACATTTTCAGAAAGATCGGTATCGATTGTGGAGAGTGCCGCCGGCCATTTGCGAAACTGAACGAGGAACAGAAAGCCCGACTGGATCGGCTGATCGAGGAAGGCTTTGAAATTGAATAGGAGAAAGACATGAAGAAACCAAAAATACTGATCGTGGGCAGTCTGGGAATGGATTTCACATTCTCAACGAACGTTTTTCCGAACGAGGGGGAAACCATTATCGGAAAAAGCTTTAAGACGGCTCCCGGAGGCAAAGGAGCCAATCAGGCGGTACAGGTCGCCAGACTCGGAGCCGATACGACTATGGTCGGAAAGCTGGGGAAAGACGCCAATGGCGAAGAACTGCTGAAGACGATCGATGCAGCAGGCATCCATCGTGAAAAACTGCTGTTTGACGAGGAAGCGCCTACCCAGGTCGCAGATATCATTCTGGAAGAAGCGGAAGGCAAGGATACCAGAAACCGCATCCTGATCATCCAGGGCGCCAATATGACGATCAAACCGGAAGAGATCGCTTTCCTGAAAGAAGATATCAGAAATTATGACATGGTGATCTTGCAGCTGGAAATTCCAATGGAAATCAATGAGATCGTTGCTGCATATGCCTATGACGCAGGCGTGCCGGTCATGCTGAACAGCGCACCTAGCGCTCCGCTGTCGGATGAACTGCTGTCTCATCTGACCTATATTTCTCCTAACGAACACGAAGCCAGGGATATCACTGGTGTCGAGATCCGTTATGATGGCGATGAAGTCAATATGGACGATGTCCGTAAAGCCTGCGAAGTATTGCGCGAAAAAGGTGTCAAGAATGCACTGATCACCTTAGGCGGTTCTGGCGCTGCCATTCTGAACGATGACGGATTCTTCCATTACCCGTGTGTCAAAGGCCTGAATGTCGTTGACCCGACAGCTGCGGGCGATTCTTTTGTCGGCGCATTCTGTACGGCGGTATGTCTTGGTCTGGGCATGGAAGAAGTGCTATGTTTTGCCAATCACGTTGCAGCTTTAACGGTCTGCGGATTTGGAGCGATGCCGTCGCTTCCGACTTTGGACAGAGTCGTTGCATTGATGAAAGAAAAAGGCGTAAGCGTTCCTGATCTTTCTGCTTTGGAATAAAAGATGAA
>CADBPB010000213.1 GCA_902796525.1 uncultured Erysipelotrichaceae bacterium
CTGGATCGGGACGGCACAATCAATCATTTCGTAGGGTTCCTAAGGAATCTCGATGAAATGGAACTGAATCCGCATGCTGTGGAAGCGATACGGAAGATCAACGCCTCGGAATACCTTTGCATCGTCATCACGAATCAGCCGGTGATCGCCCGGGGAGAGGTCACGTTCAAAGAACTGAGAGAGATCCACAACAAGCTCGAGACTCTCTTAGGAAACGAAGGCGCCTATATCGATGGACTGTTTTTCTGTCCGCATCATCCGGACAGAGGATACGAAGGCGAGATCCCGGAACTGAAGATCGACTGCGACTGCCGCAAGCCGAAACCGGGACTGTTTTTCAAGGCAAAGGATGCATATAATATCGATCTGTCCGCTTCCTACATGATCGGCGACAGCGACAACGATGTCCTGGCAGGTAGTAATGCGGGCTGCAAATGTATTAGAATAGAGAGAGATGGCGATCTTCGGGAAGCCGTCGATAGGATCTTAGGTGAATAGAATGAAAGAAACCGTGAAACAGGTGCTGGATGAACTGATGGACCGTTATCCCGGATTGGAGGTCTGCCGCAAAGATATTGGAAACGCATATCTTCTTTTGGAAGAAGCCTATGATCAGGGAAAAAAGCTGCTGATCTGCGGCAACGGCGGTTCCGCCGCCGATAGCGAGCATATTGCCGGCGAACTGATGAAACGTTTCAAATACAGCCGACCGGTTACGGAAGAATTCGCGAAGAAGATGATCGCGATCGATGAAAAGCGCGGCGAGAAACTGGCAAAGGGTCTGGAACGTCCGTTGCGGGCCGTCCCGCTGACTTCCCATATCGGGCTGATGACCGCCTACATGAACGATGTCGATGCCCAGGGCGTCTATGCCCAGCAGGTACTGGGCTATGGCGATGATGGGGATGTCCTTCTGGCGATCTCCACTTCAGGCAATTCTGAGAATATCGTCAATGCCTGCGTGGCTGCGAAAGCGTTGGGCCTGAAGATCATCGCCCTGACTGGCGCGAAACAGTGTCTGCTGCAGGACTATGCCGATGTCTGCATCATGGTTCCGGAAACGGAGACTTTCAAGGTGCAGGAACTGCATCTTCCGGTCTATCATTGCCTGTGCCTGATGCTGGAAACGAATTATTTTGGAAAATGATATGATCATCACGAAAACCCCGTTCAGAATGTCCTTCTTCGGAGGAGGGACCGATCTCAAAGAGTTTTATGAGAAGTACGAGGGAGCGGTACTATCCTCGACTTTTGATAAATATTGTTACGTGACAGTAAGACATTTGCCACGTTTTTTTGATTACAAGAACCAGATCACTTATTCCAGGATCGAACGGGTCCCCGGGGTCGATGCGATCGAACATCCTCTGGTACGCAATGCGATGAAGATGCTCGATATGCATGAACTGATCGTGACCTACGATGCCGATCTTCCGGCAAGGACGGGTCTGGGCACCAGTTCTTCTTTTGCGGTAGGGCTGCTGAATGCCTTCCATTGTCTGAAGGGAAAACGGAAAGACAAGCAGACCCTGGCGGATGAAGCGATCTATGTGGAACGTGTACTGTGCAACGAATCCGGAGGATTGCAGGATCAGGTGGCTGCTTCATTCGGCGGCTTGAACCGCATCGATTTCAAAGCAGACGGCTACACCGTTACGCCTGTAGAGATCTCTGAACAGAGAAAGAAAGCCCTGAACGATCATCTGCTGCTTTATTTCACCGGCTTCTCGCGCTTCTCCGCGGATATCCAGGATGATACGAAGAAGAACATCGGAAACAATACGGAGACTTTATTGCGGATGAAGGCGATGGTCGATGAAGCGGAAGCCATCCTGAAAGACGAGACCAGGGATCTGGATGATTTCGGAAGGCTTCTGGATGAATCATGGCGTCTGAAACGGACGACCGGTTCCAAGATCAGCAATTCCCAGATCGATCTGATCTACGAGAAGGCTCTGCAGTCCGGCGCACTGGGAGGAAAACTGCTGGGTGCCGGCGGTGGCGGATTCATGCTGTTCTATGTGCCGCAGGAGAAACAGGAGAGTTTCCGAAAGGATTTTTCCGATCTTCTGCCTGTCCCGTTCCGTTTCGAGAACGAAGGCACGACTGTCATCTATTACGGACCGGAAGAATATGAACAGGAGGAAGCATTATGAATGCGTTGATTACCGGCATTACCGGCATGGTCGGTTCCCATCTGGCCGATTATCTTCTAGAAAATACCGATTGGGATGTCTATGGCGTCTGCCGCTGGCGTTCGCCTTTGGACAATGTCGAACATCTGCTGGACAGAGTCAACCGGAAAGACCGCGTCTATTTCGATTATGCCGATCTGAACGACGAGATCTCGCTGATCACCGTGCTGAAAAAGGTTAAGCCTGACTATATCTTCCATCTGGCTGCGCAATCCTATCCGCAGACCAGTTTCACGGCGCCGATCGATACGCTGAATACGAACATCCTGGGCACCTGCAGACTGCTGGAAGCGATCCGGCTGCTGAAAGAAGAGGATCCTTCCTATGATCCTGTTGTCCATGTCTGCGCCTCCAGCGAAGTCTTCGGACGCATCCCGCCGGAACAGAAACCGGAAGACGGCATCAACGAAGAATGCCGTTTCCATCCCGCTTCCCCATATGCGATCTCCAAGGTCGGTACCGATCTTTTGGGCAGATACTATGCCGAAGCCTATGGCATGAAAGTGATGACCACCAGGATGTTTACCCATACCGGACCGCGAAGGGGCGATGTCTTCCATGAATCGACCTTCGCCAAGCAGATCGCGATGATCGAAGAAGGCCTGATCGAACCGGTAGTCAAAGTCGGAAATCTCCATTCCCTCCGTACCTATGCGGACGTCAGGGATGCGGTAAGAGCGTACTTCATGCTGGTGACGGTCGATCCGATTCCGGGCGAATACTATAATATCGGCGGATCCTATACCTGCGAAGTCGGGGATACCTTGAATACCTTGCTGTCGTATTCGACGATGAAGGATCAGATCAGGGTCGAAGTCGATCCCGAACGGCTCAGACCGATCGATGCGGACCTGCAGATCCCGGATTGCCGCAAGTTCAAAGCCCATACCGGCTGGGAACCGGAGATCCCATATGAAAAGACGATGCGAGATCTTCTGGATTACTGGCGCGAAAGAGTCAAGAAAGGAAAGTTCCTGACAAGATAATGCTGATTGAATTTCTGAAACCTGATTTTACATTCGAAAATGAAGCGGGTCGCCTGAACCAGCTGGTCCATGAAGGCTGGAAACAGATCAACGCGATCTTTTCGGCAGGCGGTTCGGTCAGGGGCGGACATTACCACAAATACAACAAGGAGTGTTTCTTTGTGCTGGCCGGCAGTTTCAGACTGACGGTATACAAGGACGACGTCCGTGAAGAATATGAAATGAAACAAGGCGACATGTTCGTGATTCCTGAATATGTCTGCCATGACTTTGTCTATCACGAGGACACCTATCTGGTTGCCATGTATGATCATGGCGTCGAACTGTCTAAGGATGTCAAAGATATCTGGAGTGCATGATGAGCGATTACGTTTTTCTATTTGATTTGGATTCGACGATCACCAAAAAGGAGATCCTGCCGGAGATTTCGGTTTTGATCGGCCGGGAAAAAGAGATCCGGGCGGTCACGGAATCGACGATGAAGGGGGAGATCCCTTTTGAGGAATCGTTTCTGAAACGTGTTAAGATCCTGAGCCAGATTTCGGTCAAAACGGTAAACAAACTGGTGAGCGAGATTCCTTTGAACGAGGAGATCGTCCGTTTCATGACGGAGAACCGTGACCGGTGCTATGTCGTGACAGGGAATCTGGATATCTGGATCAGCGGGCTGATGAACAGGCTCGGCATGATGGACCACTGCCTCTGTTCGACCGCAAGAGACGACAATGACACGGTCGGCGAAGTGCTGACCATACGAAACAAATATGCCACGGCGAAGAGTTTCAAGGAACCGCTGGTCGTGATAGGGGATGGCGATAA
>CADBPB010000214.1 GCA_902796525.1 uncultured Erysipelotrichaceae bacterium
AGCTGCGGTACGGGAGCCTTGCATCTGGCGACCAAGCTGGCAGGGGAGAAACTCTACGGCCAGGCCCGGCCCAACGAAGGCGTTCTTTCCGGAAAGAAAGTTTTTGCGACCGATATGACCTTTGATGCTTCGATCAATCCGATCGCTTACGAAGATGGCGAAGCGATCTTCCTGGATACGGAATACGATACCTGGAATACCGATCCGGAAGCTCTGAAGAAAGCGATCGAAATGTATCCCGAAGTCAAGCTCTATGTGATGGTCCATCTCTATGGAACACCTGGCAAGGCGGAAGAGATAAAGAAGATCTGCGATGAGCACGGGATCATCATCATCGAGGATGCCTGCGAATCGCTGGGTGCCAAATATATGCTGAATGGCGAATGGGTCGAAACGGGTACTCTGGGTGCGTACAACTGCATCTCGTTCAATGGAAACAAGATCATTACGGGATCCAGCGGAGGCATGTTTCTGACGGATTCCAAGGAAGATGCGGATAAGGTCCGCAAATGGAGCACCCAGTCCAGGGAAGCCGCTCCCTGGTACCAGCATGAAGAGGTAGGCTACAACTACCGCATGTCCAATATCATCGCGGGCGTATTAAGAGGTCAGATCCCTTATCTGGAGGAACATATCGCTTTGAAGAAGGCGATCTATGAACGATATAAAGAAGGTTTCAAAGGTTTGCCGGTGCAGATGAATCCCTACGATGCGGAAAAATCGGAGCCGAACTTTTGGCTCAGCTGCATGATCATCAACGAAGATGCAATGTGTCCGCAGACCAGAGACGACCAGAAAGCGCTGTATGTCCATGAGAAAGGCAAGTCCTGTCCGAGTGAGATCCTGGAGACTCTGGCAAGCTGCAATATCGAAGGCCGTCCAATCTGGAAACCGATGCATCTGCAGCCGATCTATCGCAGTAATGCGTTCGTGACAGCAAGAGGCAACGGCCGCGGCCAGAGTAACGCCTATATCGATAAGGGCAGAAAACTGGATGTAGGATCGGATATCTTCTCAAGAGGTCTGTGTCTTCCTTCCGATATCAAGATGACTGCCGAAGAGCAGGATACAGTAATAAGCATCATCAGAGACTGCTTTAAATAACTGATCGGTAAAACGAAGACGAGAATAAACGTATGTTAGAGATCAATGTAGTTACAGTCATCGGTGCGACCGGCACGATGGGCGCAAATGTTGCGGGCATATTTTCTTCTTTCGGTAATGCGAAAGTTTATTGTGTTGGCAGGGATATCGAAAAGGTGAAAAAAACGATTCCAAGAATAGTGAAATCCGTCAGAGCCGATGCGATAAGAAACAATCTTGTTCCTGCAGACTTCTCTATGCTGGAGAAATGCGTCGCTGATTCGGATCTGATTTTTGAAAGCGTCAAAGAAGATATTGCGGTAAAAAAAGAAATTGCTGAAAGAGTAAGCAAGGCGATGAGACCGGATGCCATTTCGGCTACGGGATCTTCAGGTCTTTCCATTACGGAAATAAGCCGGAACTATCCGGAAGATCTCTGTTCGCGCTTTTTTGGAATTCATATGTTCAATCCCCCGTATACGCTTTCGTTATGCGAATTGACATCGACAGAACATAGCGATCTGTTTTTGAAGAGCGAACTAAAAGAATATCTGAGCAGCAGATTGCTTCGGACAGTTGTAGAGGTTAAGGACTCCCCGGCTTTTCTGGGTAATCGTATCGGTTTCCAGTTCATCAACGAGGCTTTGCAATGCGCCGAGAAATACAAGGACAACGGAGGGATCGACTATATCGATGCTATTCTCGGCCCCTTTACCGGACGCAGCATGGCACCGCTGGTCACATCTGACTTTGTCGGTCTCGATGTACACCGCGCCATCGTAGATAACATCTATGAAAATACCGATGATTACGCTCATGAAACATTTGTTTTTCCATCCTTTGCACGGAAACTGGTCGAAGAAGGGAAATTCGGCAGAAAAAGCAATGGCGGCTTATATCGGATGATCAGACAGGACGATGGGTCGATACAGCAGACCGTATATGATATTAATACAGAAACATATAGAAACTTGATTTCATACGCCTTTCCTTTTGTCGATAATATGAAGGGCATGCTGAAAAACGGCAATTATGTCAGAGCATATGAACAGCTTGTGAATAATCATTCACAGGAAGCCGAGATATGTCTGTCTTTGCTGCTGAAGTATATTCTATACAGCCTATATGCGACAAGAGAAGTCGGATATTCTATCGAATCTGCCGATAAAGTCATGGCGGCAGGCTTCAACTGGTGTCCGCCTCTGGCGATGTATCGTCTGCTTTCTTTGGTCTGCGATGTCCCTGCGCTTATGAAGGAGCGGCTCCCCGATATCTGCGATAAGATAAACGTTGATGACTATCTGGCAGATATCAGAGATTCGGAGTATGATTACAGGCCGTTTTTAAAGTCAGTGAGGTAATTTAATGAGTAAAGTATATATTCTCGGCGGAGCACAGACAGATTTCGAACGAAACTGGACGAAAGAAGGCAAAGGAATGATTGCCATTCTTAAAGAAGTGATAGAAGACGGCTTGGCGGATGTTGGACTGACTTTCGAGGATGTTAAGCAACTGAATCTGGAAAACCGCGTTGCCTGTTTCGTCGGTAATTTCATTGCTGAAAAATACGTAGATCAGGGACATCTTGGCGGCTTCCTGACTGAAGTCGATCAGGCTTTTTATGGGGTACCCAGTGCCAGATATGAGGCAGCCTGTGCAAGTTCTTCCGTGGCGATCGATGCGGCCGCTACAAAAATCAAGGCAGGCGATTATGATGTAGCGATCGTTGTAGGCTGGGAACTGATGAAGACCGTTGATGCTAAAAGAGGAGCGGATTTTCTTGGCAGAGCTTCCTATTATGAAACGGAAGCGAAGAATATCGATTTCCCTTTCCCGAAATTGTTTGGAAAACTTGCGGATGAAACGCTGAAAAAGTATAGAGAACTCGATGAACAGAGATATATGGATGCGCTTGCCAGGATCAGCGTGATAAATTATGAAAATGCCAAACGGAATCCGATGGCACAGACAAGAAAATGGTTTATGAATTTCGCTCAGGCAAGCAGCAGAGGAACGGAAACAAATCCATATATCGGTGGCAGACTTGCCGTATCTGATAGTTCTCAGGTAACCGATGGAGCTGCAGTGATCGTACTGTGCAGCGAGGATTTCCTAAAAAAACACGGCATCAGGAATAAGCCGATCATCAAAGGATATGGAAACAGAGTGGCTCCGATGTCATTCGAGAAAAAGATGGCTGATAACATTGGAAGCGAATATGTGCTTCCCTGGACCCGACAGACAGTTCTGGACGCATACGAAAGAGCCAAGCTGACTGTAGATGATATCGATGTTTTTGAAACGCATGACTGTTTTACCAGTTCGGAATATGTGGCTATCAGCGCATTCGGCCTGACGGAACCGGGTAAAGAGTATGAGGCAATAGAAAATGGTTTGATTGCCTTTGATGGGAAAAAACCGATCAATCCTTCTGGAGGTCTTATCGGTTGCGGACATCCTGTCGGCGCTTCCGGCGCCCGCATGTTTCTGGATCTCTACAAACAGGTTACCGGTACAGCAGGAGATTATCAGGTCAAGGAGGCCAGGAACGGGATGATGCTGAACATAGGCGGAACGGCTACGACAAATTATGTATTCGTGATCGGAGAAGACAGATGAAACGATATGCTGTATTTGGAGCCGGAAACATAGGCTTCGGAGTCATTGAAGAACTTGCGAAGAACGCAGAAGTCTGTGTATTTGACATAAAGAAACCGGATTATTTATCCGAATTCATGAAGAGGAACGACAATGTTTCTTTCGGAAAAGTGGATGTGACCGATGAAACGGATCTTACGGCAGCTATGAAGGATATTGACCAGAACAGCATCGACGGAGCTGTCCTTACTGTAGGCGTTCCTTCTGTAAAAACCGCTTTTGACGATTTCGATGCTTTCAGGTCGACTGTGGATATCAATTTTTTCGGAAATATCGTTCCTATCCGCTGTCTGGTAAACAATGATCTTTTGAAGAATCCCGGTAAGATCTGTGTGCTGGCTTCTACTTCAGGTCATTTTGCCGGTCTGAATACGAACGCCTATGCATCGTCAAAATGGATGCTTGTAAATGCGTGCGGTTCAATAAGAACGGAACTTGCTGAGCGGGGAATAGCACTTGATATGATTAATCCCCGGACCATCAAAAACGTCAGATCAAGCGAGTTCAAAACCGAGAATGGGATCGACATTTCAACTGTCGTTGCTACCATCACCAAAGCACTTGAAAAAGACACAGGGAAGGATTACTTTATTCCAAGACTGTATGGTACATTCCATATTATCGAACGACTCTTTCCGTGGCTGTTTGATTTGACCCAGCATGTCAGCCCGCATTTTCTGAGAAAAGGAAAATACAGTTGGAAAACAGATAAGGCTCTGATCACAGGCGCTTCATCCGGCCTGGGAAGAGAGCTGACGAAACTATATGCTTCCAGCTGCAGCAGAATCTATGTTACAGCAAGGGATATGGATGCCCTTGAAGAGTTGAAGAACGAGTTGAAGACGGAATGCGAGATCATTCCTATTAATGCAGATTTTTCAGAATCCGATTCCGCCGATAAAGTCGTTGCTTCCATTGATGACAAGATCGATTTGCTGATAAATAATGCCGGACATCATGTCAGGGGTACGCTGCTTGATGTGGATCTGAATGTGATCAGAAGCACCATGCAGATAAATTTCTATACTCCGATCAGGCTGATCACGTTGCTGCCATCCGCTCATACAGTCGTAAACATTATTTCTACTACGGCCGTGTCCGGAAGAAGGAATCTTGGAGTTTATTCATCTACGAAAGCCGGTCTTTGGTCTTTCAGCAAGGCTCTGAGAAGATCGAGGGGGAACGAGATCAATGTCGTCGATGTCATTCCTGCTACATTCAGTTCAAGCTTGATGGACAAGGGTGACGGTTCTGATGATAATAATATTGTGGCGAACAGCAGCAGATTGAGCAGTTCCAGCGACGGTCTGACATCTGAAACAGTTGCCATGATGGTCAAATCCGGAGTAGATAAAA
>CADBPB010000215.1 GCA_902796525.1 uncultured Erysipelotrichaceae bacterium
GAACTGGCGGGAACGCCTCAGGCATTCCTTGAGAAGTATCTCCATGTCGATGAAGACATGCGCAGGAAACTGAAAGAGAAGTACTGCGAGTAAGGGAGAAACGCGATGTTTTTCATGATGGGCGTGAATCAGCGAAGGGAAGATCTCGATTACAGTCAGACGGTCATCTGCGATCTTTGCGGAGCGTATGGACGGATGAATGTCTTCGTGGTCTATTCGGTACTGTCTCTTTTCTTTCTTCCTGTATGGAAATGGAACAGGAGATATTATGTCGAAATGAGCTGCTGCCATTCTTTGTATGAACTGGATTACGAGACAGGAAGAGGGATCGAGAACGGAACGGTGTCGCTCATCGATGAAGCCGATCTGACGCTGATCCGGGGAAACCGTTCTTCCTATAAGAGATGCGGCTATTGCGGCTACGAGACGGAAGAAGATTTCGCTTACTGTCCGAAATGCGGAAACCGTTTCTAAGACAGAGAAGATCATTGCATAAAAAAACATCCATCAGACGATGGATGTTTTTAGTGTACCGGTCATGGCAGATCAGCTGCCGCTTTCCATTTCGATGACCTTGCGGAACTGGGTCTCGTAAAGCTCCTTGTAGACGCCGTTCATTGCGATCAGTTCCTCGTGTCCGCCTTCTTCGACGATCTTGCCGCCGGAGATGACCAGGATCTTATCGGCCATGAAGATGGTCGACAGACGGTGGGCGATGACGATGGAAGTGCGTCCCTGCATCAGGACATCCAGGGCTTTCTGGATGGAGCTTTCCGAGATGGAATCCAAAGCGGAAGTCGCTTCGTCGAGGATCAGGATCTTCGGATCTTTCAGGATGACTCTGGCGATGGACAGACGCTGCTTCTCGCCTCCGGAGAGTTTCAGGCCGCGGTTGCCGACCTGCGTATCGTAGCCATCCGGCTGGGAAACGATGAAGTCGTGGATATTTGCGATCTTGCAGGCTTCTTCGAGTTCTTCCTGAGTCGCATCTTTCTTGGCGAAGAGCAGGTTCTCTCTGATCGTTCCATTGAACATGTAGGCTTCCTGCGTGACCATGCCGATATTCTGACGCAGATAGGTCAGATCGATGTCGCGGACATCGATATCGTTGATCCGGACTGATCCGCTCTTGACATCATAAAGTCTTGGCAGCAGGTTGACGACCGTGGATTTTCCTGAACCGGACGGTCCGACGATCGCGTACATCTTGCCGGAAGGCACATGGAAGGAGAGATCCTTGATCAGCGGCACATCATCCAGATAGTAGAACTCGACGTCTTTGTAGGTGATGTCCGTTTTCTTGTCGAAGGAAGGCTTGATGACGACGCGGGCATTCTTGACGGCGGCTTCCATATCCAGGTAGCCGAAGATCCTTGTGAACAGCGCCATGGAACGGGTCATGTCGACGGAAACGTTGAGCAGGGATTCTACCGGACGGTAGAGCCGGTTGATCATATTGACGGTCGCGGTGATCGTACCGACGGTCAGCGTGGTATCGTTCATCCGGATGATGAGATAGCCGCCGGCCAGATAGATCAGCAGCGGTCCAAGGTTCGTGAAGATGCCCATGACGACCCGGAACCAGCTTCCGGCTCTTGATTCTTTGGTCTGCAGGGCGGTCACTTCCTTGTTGGTGTTGCGGAACTTTTCGTTGATGTATCTTTCCTGCGTGAACAGTTTGATCAGCAGGGAACCGGAAACGGAGAGCGATTCGTTGATGATGTCGTTGAGCTCGTCGTTCTTGGCCTGGGATTCCGATAAGAGCTGCCAGCGGCTCTTGCCGGCGGACTTGGTCGGCAGCACCAGCAGCGGGATCACCAGGATGCCGATGATGGAAAGCTTGGCGTCGATCCGGAAGAGGGCGACGATCGTGGTGATGACCGTACAGACATTGGAAACGATATTGGTCAGCGTATGGCTGATGACGGAAGCGACGCCGGAGATGTCGGAATTCATCCGCGTGATGATATCGCCTTGCTTCTCGGAAGTGAAAAAGGAATGTGGCATGGTCTGGAGATGTTCGAACATCTCGTTTTTCATGTCGAAGACGATACGCTGGGAGATCCAGCTGTTGATATAGGTCTCGAAGACGCCGATGATATTGGAAGCCGCCAGCGTGACGATCGCCAGCAGGACCAGCTTGATCAGCAGTTCGAAATCCTTTCCCAGGATCGCTTTATCGATGATCTGGGCCGTAATCAGGGAAGGCAATAAACCCATCACGGAAGAAAGGATGATGATCGCGAAGACGATCAGCAGCTGGAACCAGTAGGGTCTCAGGTATTTCAATATGCGGAAGATCAGTTCTTTGGTGACCTTGGGGGCGTTCTGTTTTTCTTCGTCGGTCAGAAAGCCTCTAGGTCCGAAGCGCATGCGTGTCATAGTTTCTCCTTCAGCGATACTGCGGTTCACCCGTCAGTATCTTCAATAATTCCAGTTTATCCGTTTTTTCTTTCAGTTCTTCAAAGGTTCCTGCCAGGAACGCTTTTCCATCGTAGGCGGGCGACATCGAGGTCGAGACCAGCGTATATTCGCCGTCATAAGCCATATGCGAACCCTGCCAGACGCCTTTGGGCACCAGCACCTGCGGCTCTTCGCCTTTTAGAAGATCCTTGCCCAGGTATTTTATTTCGTAATGGTCCTCATAGATCAGCAGCATCTCCAGGGCGGGTCCGTCGTGGTAGTACCAGACTTCATCGGCATCCAGCTTGTGCATGACGGAGCAGCAGTTTGGGGTCAGCAGGTAGTAGATCGTACCGTAGATCTCGCGTCCGTTGATTTCTTCGCCGCGGTAGAGCTCATTGATGAAACCGCCTTCCCCGATCAGGGGCTTGAGATCCAATGCTTTGATCACCTCTTCCTTGGTCATGATTCGTCCTCCACTTCGTTATAGAAATACGGGGCAAGCGATACGCCGCAGTCGACGGTCAGGATCTGTCCGGTCACGGCGCTGGCCAGATCGGAAGCGAAGAAGACCGCGGCCTTGCCGATCTCGGAAGGATCGACCAGACGGTGCAGCGCGGAACGTTCCTGATAGCTTTCCGTCCAGCCGGGGATCCATTTTTCCTGTCCTTCCTTGTAGATGAGACCCGGAGCGATGCAGTTGACGCGGATCCTCGGTCCCAGTTCGTAGGCCAGGCATCTCGTTTCCATTTCGATGGCGGCCTTGGACATGCCATAGTGGATCAGCCTTACAGACGGATTGGTCGCATTGATCGAAGAGATGTTGACGATGGAACCCTGTTCCATTACCCGGGAAACGGCTCTGCTCAGGAAGAAGACGCCTTTGGCATTGATCTTCATCATTTCGTCGTAATCGCTCTCGGTCATATTCTGGAAGGACTTGGCCGGATAGATGCCGGCATTGTTGACCAGGATGTCGATATGCCCGTAGTCCTTCATCACATTAGAAATCAGCTCATCGATCTGACCGAGATCGCCCTGATCGAAATGATACGCGGTGATCCGGGTGTCTCCCAGCTGCTTCAGCAGATCATCAGGCAGCGTATGATGGAACGTGAAAGCGACATCCGCGCCAGTCTTCGCGAATTCTTTTACGATGGACATTCCGGCGCCGGAAGCTCCTCCGGTGATCAGAACGGTCTTTCCTGAAAAGTCGATGTTCATAAAGCCTCCTTAAATGAATGGATAGATCAGCAGTCCCAGCAGTCCGCATCCCAGCATCAGCAGGATGGGATTCGGATGGTATCTGCGTAAAACGGATATTGCTAACAGAAACAGGGTAACGGCGATCGGATCGATAGGACCGCCGGCATATATCGTATTCTGCAGGATGCCCAGCGTCGTGGAAGCGATCAGCGCGACTACCATGCTTCTTAAGCCGGATACGGCGCCATTGACCGCCGTCAGGTCGCGGTATTTCTTGTAGAGATATGCCAGCAGCAGAGTGATCAGGCAGGAAGGAAGCACGGTACCTATGGTAGCGGCGATGGCTCCCGGGATGCCTGCCATTCTGGTTCCCACGAAGGTCGCGGCATTGATCGCGACCGGGCCGGGGGTCAGTTCGTCGATGGTCACGATATCCGCAAACTCGCTGTAAGTCATCCAGTGCTTTATGGCGACGACCTGTTTCTCGACCAGCGATACCGAAGCATAGCCTCCGCCGAAGCTCAGTATCCCGATCTGCATGAAGGTCCAGACGATATCCAGAAGCAGTTTCATCGGATCCCTTCTTTCTTCATTAGCAGCACTTTGATGATGCCGGACGTGCTGCAGAACAGCGCCAGATAAAGGATGCTGATATCTGTATAACGGACGACGACAAAGGACAGGATCAGCAGGATATAGGACAGGATGCTTTTCTGTTTTGTAAGATTCAGGAACAGATCTAGCGTGACATTCACCAGCAAAGCGCAGACGCCCGCCTGCATGCCTTTCATGATGCAGCGGAGGATCCGGTTGTCGGCAAAGAATCCGTAGCAGGTCGCTACGATTGACATGATGATCAAAGGCGGCAGCACCGTTCCCAGCATGGTCAGAAGACCTCCGGCGATGCCTGCCATATGATAGCCGACCAGCACGGACGTGTTGATCGCGATCGCGCCCGGCGTGGCCTGGGCAATGGCCAGCAGGTCCAGCATCTCTTCTTCCTTCAGCCACTTGTTGCGGTTCACGACGATATCCTTCATGACGGAAACGATCGTGTAGCCTCCCGAAGTGGAAGCGGAGATCAGAAAACTCATCTTGAAGAGCTGCCAAAGCGTATGGGATCTGCCGGATTCATTCATAGGTATATTATAAATGAAAAAAGCGGACCTTGGTCCGCTTGCGTTGCTTATTTCTTCTTGTTGAGTTTCTTCAGTTCGGCAGCGATCTCGCCCAGAAGTTTGACTTCCTCGCTTGGCTCCGGTTCCGCTTCCGGTTCTTCCTCTTTCGGTTTTACCAGCTTTTCTTTTGCCGTGTTGATGGCCTTTACGACGCTGAACAGACATAATGCCGTGATCAGGAAGGAAATGACCGCGTTGATGAAATTGCCGATCATGATCTGGCCGATCTTCAGGTTCGAGAAATCGGTCTGCGAACCCAGCAGCATGCCGATGATCGGGGTAAAGATATCCGCGACCAGCGAATTGATGATGTTCGAGAATGCGCCGCCGACGATGACGCCGACTGCCATATCCAGCAGATTGCCGCCTACCGCAAACTCCTTGAATTCTTCAATGAACTTTTTCATATTGATCCTCCTCTAACAAATCTATTATAGCTTAATTGGAAAGAATCAAACATCGGAAAATCGGAAAGGAAGTTCATGTTATAATCAGTGCGGATAGATCACAGACAGGAGACAGGAAGATGAAATTGTTCAGACAGATCATCATGATAGAATTAGGTACCTTCCTTTTCGCGTTGGCCATCGGCATGTTCGTTCTGCCGGGCAACATCCTGTCGGGAGGCGTGGCCGGGATCACGAACCTGCTGGCGCCGTACATTCCGATCAAAACAGATATCATGACGATCGTCATCAATACGGC
>CADBPB010000216.1 GCA_902796525.1 uncultured Erysipelotrichaceae bacterium
AGGACCGCCAGCGGCATGTATGTGTAGGCTCCCATCATCACGACCCCGTCGATGAGGTTGTTGCCGATCAGATACAGGGTCGTGTTGAAGATCACGACCGTAAGAGAGATCAGAATGGTTTCTGCCAGCATAAGCAGCAGATTGAGATCATGATGGGCAAAGTCATATCGGATCAGACCTGCGCAAGCCGGAAGGACCACGACCAGGAAGCAGAAAAGGATGCCGGTCCATAAGAGTTTCTTCCGGGAAACAGGAAGCGAGAAATAGGTATCGACCGCCTTCTTGCTGTGGACATGGTAAAAGACATCCATCGGGATCGCAAACGACAATAGGATGCTGAACAACGCCTGCAGCAGCAGCATAACCTCAACCATCTGATTGCCCAGCACATTCAGCAGACTGACCAGGGCGATCAGGATCAGCAGGTACTTCCTTGATTTCAGCAGATACAGAAAATATTCTTTAGAAAGCATCTTGTTTGCCTCCTTCGTGTTCATAGATGAACAGTTCTTCGAAATTGACAGATAAGGTATCCAGGATCAGCGGATGCAGTTCCGCCAGCTTTGTGCTGATCTCGTCTCTGTCGCCTTTGATGACCAGCGAATAGACGGATCCTTCTTTGGCTTTGTGCAGCAGTTCGAACTGATCAAAGAAAGATTCGTCGATCTCGTCTTTGAACGCCAGCTGGTACTTGTTGATGTTGGCCTTGGATTCCAGCAAATCGCCATAGGTCGAGATCCTGCCGTCTTCCAGGATGCCGTAGGAATCGCAGATATCTTCCAGTTCCTTCAGGTTGTGCGAAGAAATGATGATGATCGCCTCGTTGTCTTCGATGAATTCGTAAAGACATTTCCTGAGATCGTAGCGGACGATCGGATCGAGTCCGTCGAACGCTTCATCCAGCAGCAGCAGTTTGGGCTTGATGGATAAAGCAAACAGCAGCAAGGCCTGCCGTTTCATGCCTTTGGAGAACGAGGAGATCGGCTTGTTTTCGTCAAGACCGAACATCTTCAGCGTCTTGGGATATGCCTCTTCATCCAGCGCATAATAGGACGCATAGAATTCTTTCAGTGTCCGGATCGTCGCCGTCGGCGGAAAATACGGATCGTCGTTCACAAAGAAGATATCCCTGCGGATCGTTTCATTCTGATAGGTGTTCTCTCCGTCAAACAGGACAGCGCCATTGTCGCAGCGATAGATCCCTGCGATACACCTCAGCAGCGTAGACTTTCCGGCTCCGTTGACGCCAACCAGGCCGAAAATCGAACCTTCACCGATTTCCAGCGAAAGATCCTTCAGGACCTGCTTGTCGGCAAAGCTTTTATAGATATTGCTGATCTTCAACATGTTTCCTCCTTGTAGACTTCCTTCAGAAGTTCTTCCAGTTCTTCTTTCGAAAAACCTTCTTCTTTCAATGTCCTCAACATTCCCAGTGCATCCGTACGGTCGCGCAGCTTCTGGTTTTCGGAATGTCCCGCAACAAAAACGCCTTTCTTGTTCAGCGTGTAGATATAGCCATTCTTCTCCAGTTCCTGATAGGCTTTCATGACCGTATTGGGATTGATCCCCAGATCATTGGCCAAAGAACGGACCGATGGCAGCTTGTCATCCGGTTTCAGGATCCCGTTCTTGATGAACCGTTCGATCTGGGAACGGATCTGTTCATAGATCGTTTCTTTTCCTTGAATATTTAGTAAAAACATAATGCCACCTATCTGTATTATCTGTATTAATTGTATTATCTGTATTAGTAACTGTCAACCGCAATAAAAAAGCAAGCCTAGGCTTGCGTATATGGGACAGATATCAGCGATATCTGTAATCAGGAGAAATGCACAGTGTCATCATAACAGTGTACCTCCTTTAATGCTATTGTATCACATCATCCGCCGATCAGAGCGATCGTGATGTCATTGACATTGGTTCCGGTCGGCCCCGTCCTGATCAGGCCGTTAATCTGATCCAAGGCGTGATAGGAATCGTTCTCTTCCAGCATCGATGCATAATCGATGCCTTTTTCTAGGAATCGCTCATGCGTATGTCCGTCAGCGTAGGCGCCTGCGGCATCCGTCGGTCCGTCCGTGCCATCCGAGCCCAGCGACATGATAAGGACATCGTCCATGCCTTTGAGATGTTCCGCCTGCGAAAGGACCAGCTCCTGGTTGCGTCCGCCCAGACCATCGCCTTTCACATGGACCACCGTTTCCCCGGTCATGATCAGCGCCGTCTTTCCCTGACCGCGATGCTTCCTGATTTCTTCGAACAGAAAATCTCCGGCATCCCTTGCTTCCATGGCGATATGATCGCTCAGCAGAACAGGCTTGTAGCCTGACGCTTCAGCGATCTCCATGGCCTTCTGCGCCAGCAGCTTGACCGATCCGATGATATGGACATCGCTTTCGTCGACCTTTGGCGTTTTGCCGTTTTCGATGGCTTCCATAGCCTGTTTGGAAAGCGCAAGTCCGTATTTTCTGACGATCGCCAGCGCTTCTTCTCTGGTGGAACGATCCTGCACGGTCGGTCCCGAGCCGATGCTGTCGAGACGGTCGCCCAGGACATCGCTCAGAATCAGCGAATAGACTCTGGCAGGCTGACACAGTTCGTAGAATCTTCCCCCTTTGACCTTCGACAGGCGCTTGCGTATCGTATTGATCTCGTTGATATCCAGGCCTTTTCTTAGCATCTGCTCATTGAGATCCTGCAGCTCGGCCAAAGAGATCAGCGGATCCTCGAACAGCGCGCTGGCGCCTCCGGACAGCAGGAAAAGCACGTTGTCCTGTGCTTTCAGACAGGAGCACATTGCGATGATCTCCTGGCTTGCCAGGATCCCGTTTTCATCCGTGATCGGATGGCCGGCTTCATAGGTCGTGATATTCGGCAAAGACCCCCTGATATGGCCGTACTTGCTTAAAACGATACCCTTTCTGACTTTCAGCAGATCGCAAGCCGCCTCCGCCATCGCAAAAGCCGCCTTGCCTGCCGCAACCAGATAGATATCGCCTTCCATATTCAGCTTCGATAACGTATTCTTTACGCTCTGTTCCGGCAGCGAAGCCTCGATCGCTCCCAGACAGATCTTCAGTGCATCACTCAACATAGATCTCGATCCGGCTCAATTCATCCTGATCCTCGTTCAGGATATCCCCATGCAGGATCACGATGTTCAGTTTCTGGTCCACCTGTCTTGTGATCAGACAGGCATAGCCGTTCCGTTCGATATATTCCCCATCGAAAGCCCTGCAGTTTTCTTTGACGCTTCTGTCCAGTTCGATGCCGTCCAGCCTGTATGTCGTCATGCCGGCATTGGCCAGATACAGATCCAGACCGGTAATGACCGCATCGTCAGGGCTGATCGTCTCATCGATCGGGTTCGTGATATCGATATCGGCGAAATAGCTGCCCCAGAAAGTCATTTCGATGTCTTTCAGCGTCTCGTTCGCTCCCATTTCCTCCGGGAGATCTGCCTCGAATACGAGTTTCAGATAATTCACATCGTCAAAACCGACAGCCAGCGAATAGTCGTCGAACTCCAAAACATAAAAGTCCTCCCTCTCGGGACGACAGGAACACAGCAAAAAACAGAATAATATGATCCAAAGCTTCTTCATTTCAATATCGTTTTCGAAGCTATTATATCACTGTCCAGATGCAGAACGTCTTTTACGATCACATCTCCGTAATGAACGGGAGCTTTGACCTCGACATCTTTGAGCGCCTTGATGATCTCGAACTGTTTATCTCTCGGGATCGGCCTTGAAGTGATGACAGGAAGACGCTGAAAAGTTACCGACAGGATCGGGACGGTCGTGGTCAGGGTACGCAACGGATTGGTGATCTCGCTGGTCGCATAGGTGACGCCTCTTGGACAGGCATTCCCTTCGACTCTGATCTGATCCCCTTCTTTTTCCACAGTCAGGTGGCATCCTCTCGGACAGTTGATACATACCAGTTTCATGAAAGGACCTCCCAGAACAGTTCGCCTTTCAGCTCCTGCAGTTCTTCTTTCTTCAGTTTCACTTTCTGCATCTCGCTTGGAACGATGCCGGTCTTTTTGATTTTCTTGTCGATGCCATCGCCATAGATGTGGATATAAGAATCCTTGAACACCCGGTTCACCCGGAACATGAATTCATGGTCGCCATCCGTACGGAACGACTGAGGGATGACATAGGAGATGCCGTCCACGGTTTTGTTCAGATGCAACGGAGCATCATCGGTCTGATGAAGGATATAGGCGGCAGCGGCCTTTCCGGCTTTTTCGCCTTCGATGGAGACGTAGTCCACCAGATCATGGACATGCAGTGCGTTGCCGCAGGCAAAGATGCCTTCGATCGAAGTCATATAGGTGTCATCGACGAAAGGACCCTTGGTCCTGGGATCGATCCTGACGCCGCAGGCTTCCAGCAGCGTATTGTCCGGAATGAGCCCGACACTTAACAGCAGGCAGTCGCAAGGGATCTCCTGTTCCGATCCGGGGATCTTCTGCAGTTTTTCATCGACCTCGATGAGAACGATCTTTTCCAGACGGGATGTTCCCTTGACCGCTTCCACGGTATGGGAAAGATACAGCGGAATATCGAAGTCTTCC
>CADBPB010000217.1 GCA_902796525.1 uncultured Erysipelotrichaceae bacterium
CTCAGCAATCCAAGGAGGAAATGATGAAAGCGATCGACGAACAATTCAACGGTTCCGTCGAGAAGACTTTCATCCAGCTCAGGACATTGTATGAAGCCAGAGCGCAGCTGCAAACCGCGCGGATCCAGCTGGAAGCGGGAAAAGAAAGCGCAGAAGAAGGAATGAAAGCCTTGGAAGACGCCAAAGCGCAGCTGGAAGCCGGCAAACGGAAATACGAGCAGGGACTGAAAGAATACAATGAGGGTCTGATGGATTTCAACGATGAAATCGAAAAAGCCCAGAACGAACTGAATAAAGCGACGGAAGAACTGGAAGACCTGCCGAACGCTTCCTGGATCATCCTGGACCGGAATTCCCATTATTCCTCTTATATGTTCAAGAACACGATCAAGCAGATGTCCGCCATCGGTTATGCGATGCCTTTTCTTTTCTATCTGGTAGCGGCTCTGGTATGCATGACGACGATGACCAGGCTGATCGACGAACAGCGTTCGCAGATCGGTATCTTCATGGCTCTCGGTTTTTCTTCCGGCCAGGTCATCGGCAAGTATGTGGTCTATGCTTTGCTGGCGACATTAAGCGGCGGGATCCTTGGTATCCTTTTCGGCCAGCTGGTATTTCCGACCGTCATCTATGTGACCTGGCGTCTGATGTACGATCTGCCGCCGATCGAACTGTATTATCCCTGGCAGTATGTCCTGATCTGCATAGCGGCCTTTTCGATCCTGATGAGCGTCGTGACCTTTCTGGTCGCCCGCGGTACGATGAATGAAATGCCTTCTTCGCTTCTGCGTCCCAAAGCGCCAAAGAACTCCAAACGCGTTCTGCTGGAACGGATCACTTTCCTTTGGAAGAGACTTCCGTTCACTTCGAAGATCACCGCCCGCAATATTTTCCGCTACAAATCCCGTTTCCTGATGACCGTCATCGGCGTTGCCGGCTGTACCGGTCTTCTGGTCGTCGGTTTCGGCGTCCGCGATTCCATCTCGGATGTCGTAGCGATCCAATACGGAAGGATCTTCAATTACGACTATCACATCACGCTGAACAGCGACCATCATCTGAAGGAAAATCTGGATGTTTTAAAAGACGATCTGAGCAATCAGGAGGTCGTCGCTTTCATGACTTATACTTCGAAAGCGTATCTGAACGAAGGAGAGGATGATACGCTGACGGTAGAAGTCTTCGATGCCCGCGAAAGCAAGTCCGTTCTTGGCTTGAATGACAGAGATCGCAGAACGCCGATCGAACTGGATAACAGCGGCGTCATCCTGTCGGAAAAGTTTGCGATCAATCATCATATCAAGGAAGGAGACTATGTGACGATCGAATCGACGAGCGGGCTGAAACGGGAAGTCAAAGTCGCCAGGATCTGTGAATTCTATTTCCAGCATTATATGTTCATATCGGAGTCCTATTATGAGGACACATTCGGGGAGAATGTCCACTGCAATACGATCGCCGTTTCCTCCGACAACAGGGAAGAACTGATCAGGGATACCGGGAAACTGGAAGATTTCGTCTCTCTGACCGATTTCAGCGGTTTCATCGATCAGTTCAATACGATGCTGAAAGCATTGAATTTCATCATCGCCGTGATCATCGTGGCTGCCGGTTCTTTGGCTCTGGTCGTTCTCATGAATCTGATCCAGGTCAATGTGGCGGAACGGATCAGGGAAATCGCAACCCTGAAAGTCCTTGGCTTCCACGACCGGGAAGTCAACAGCTATATCTTTAAAGAGATCCTGCTGCTGAGTATCATCGGCGGTCTTCTCGGTTTGCCGCTGGGTGTTCTGGAGCATCATTTCATCATGAATGTGATCAATATGGAAATGATGATGTTCGGCATGAATATTTCGTTATTCAGTTTCTCGGTCTCTTTCGCGATCACGGTCCTGTTCACTTTGCTGGTGTTTGCGTTCATGAAACGGAGGCTGAACAATATCGAGATGGTCGAATCGCTTAAATCGGTCGAATGATCGAAAAGCACTATACTTTTTTCCGTTTTTGTAATATTTTATTGTATAGAAGATGGGGCGTTAGCGCAGCTGGGAGCGCGTATCGCTGGCAGCGATGAGGTCACGGGTTCGAATCCCGTACGCTCCACCAATCGCTTGAAACAGGACGGAACGGTCCTGTTTTTGTATCATGAAAATAGATAAAGGAAATCGATATGACACATGACGAAATAATGAATCTGATCGATCGTTCCTTGTTTGCGACGATCGGCTATACCGATGAAAACGGCAGACAGAATATCCGCAGGGTTTTCTGCGTCTGGCACAAGGGACTGGGCAGGCATCTGATTTCAACGAATACTTCCTCCCATCATGTGCAGAGCCTCAGAAAGGATCCGGAGATGTGCCTGTATTTCCATGACGACACTTCGTTTGAAGGGATCTGCCTCTATGGAAAGGCCCTGATCCATTTCGATAGAAGATACAAGGAACTTCTCTGGAACGATGGGGATGAGAAATATTATCCCAAAGGGATCGAGGATGAGGACTACTGCATTCTGGAGTTCGTTGCAGAAAGCGGAAGATACTATCGCTACGATGGAAAAGGCGACCTGACTGCAGAGGAACTTGACACTTTTGATTGGGGCAAGGAATATGAAAACGGGTATGCAAAGCTGTCGGGAAAGGGTCGGCCATGAATTATACGATCCGTCCGATCAGAGAAGAAGAATACGGATATCTGGATGAATTCCTGTATCAGGCGATCTTTGTTCCGGAAGGAACGGAAAAGCCGGTTCGGGAAATCATCAGAAAGCCTGAATTGCAGGTCTATGTCGAATGTTTCGGCGAAGGGCAGGCAGATTTCTGTCTTCTGGCAGAAACGGATGGGAAAACGGTCGGCGCCGTCTGGTCAAGGATCATGAACGATTACGGACATATCAGCGATGAGATCCCTTCTCTGGCGATTTCCCTGCTGCCGGAATACCGGGACAAGGGGATCGGAACGGCATTGCTGAAAGGGATGCTTGTATTGCTGAAAGAAAAAGGTTATTCTCAAGTATCGCTTTCCGTTCAGAAAGACAACTATGCCGTGAAACTGTATCGGAAACTTGGTTTTCGGATCTATCGCGAAACAGAAAACGAAAACCTCATGCTGGCAGATCTGTAAATCAGCAGAGGACTGCTGAATCAGTGCTAAAGTTAGCACTCAACTATTGACAGTGCTAAATAGAAGGACTATAACGAAGATGTAAAGGAAATCAGAGAAGATTCCTGAAGGCAATACCTAGGATCCAAACCCTCCATTCCCCTTACTGATAAACATAGTTCATTACAGATGAACAGTGATTAAAAGTAAAGGAGGTAAATGTACTATGTTAATGCCTAAAGTATTTAGAAGAGAAGAGAATCTGTTTGATGACTGGTTCGATCAATTCGATCTGATGGATCGTGAGATGGAACAATTGAATCGTAAGCTCTATGGCAAGCATTCCAACCGGGAAATGCTTACAGATGTCAAGGAACACGAAGATCATTATGATGTCGTGATCGATCTTCCGGGTTTCAAGAAGGATGAGATCAATGTCGAACTGAATGACGGCTATCTGACGATCAACGCCCAGAAAGGACATGACGAAGAAGAAAAGAACAAGGCCGGTAAGCTGATCCGTCAGGAAAGGTATTCCGGGATGATGTCAAGGTCATTCTATGTAGGTGATGAAATCACTTCCGAAGAGATCCATGGCAAATATGAAGGCGGTGTCCTGACGCTGAGCGTTCCGAAGAAAGAGGAACAAAAAGATGTCGAACACAACAATCGCATCATGATCGAAGGATGATGCCATATCAACGAAGAAACAACACAGACAGAGCTGGAAACGGCTCTGTTTTTGTATAATGGAAACTGTCAGGAGAATGTATGATTGATATCCTAAAACTCAGCCAAAGCTATGACGTCCGGCGTCTGGATGAAAACGACTTGGAAGACATCTATCGGATCTGCCAGGGGAACAGCCAG
>CADBPB010000218.1 GCA_902796525.1 uncultured Erysipelotrichaceae bacterium
CACCGATCCTGATCTCTCCGTAAAACAGCTTTTCCTTTCCGGCATGAACATCGGCAAGGACATGGTCGGCACCATGACTTCTACCCTCGTTCTGGCCTTCCTGGGAAGCAGCTTCGTCCTGATCCTGTATCTGTATTCTCTGGATCTGGGTAAGTATCAGCTTTTGAGCTCCGCCTATCTTTCGATCGAACTGATCTCCGGTTTGGCTTCCAGTATCGGTGCGATCCTCTCAGTCCCGATCACCGCGTTCATCTCTGCGAGGATGTTTGCCGGGAAACAGTAAGAGGTCAATAAACATGAAATAATAAAAGCCGACTTAGATCGGCTTTTTCTGTACCTGTTTATCTTTGATATTCACTTCTGAGGATCATAGACGAAGCGTCCGTAGATCTCCAGTGCGACCGCAACGACCAGGACCGCGATCTCCAGATAGATGTAGGAAGGAACGATCTTCAGAAGCGCATTTACTGCCAGCAGAAGCAGCAGTACGAAGGCGAGCGGTTCGAACCAGTTGGCCTTCTTTTCCTTGGTCTCTGCCTGCTTCTCGATGATCTCCTCTTCTTCGTCGTTGATCAGTTCGACGATGTCGGCCGAGGTGATGACGCCGACGATCTGGTTGTTTTCCTTGTTCAGGACCGGGATGGAATCTTCGGAATAGTCCGCCAGGGTATCGATCGCCGCATCGGTGATCTCTTCCCGGTCATAGACGAACGGATAGGACAGAATGATCTTCTCGTCGAGGTCTTCGTCCTTCTTGGTGATCAGAAGGTCTCTAAGGGTCAGGGCTCCGTAGAACTTTCCGTCCCTGACGATGTAGAGGGTCTCGATGTTGTCGTTCTCCTCGGCTTCTTCGATCAGCTGTTCGATCGAACGCTTGATCCCGATCCCGTATTCCAGGGTAATGTAGTTGGTGGTCATCAGGGAACCGAATTCGTTGTCCTTGTAGGACTTGATCAGCTGGATGTCGCTCTTGGATTCCGGTTCGATTAGGGAGATGATCGCTTCGGCTTTCTTTGTATCCAGTTCTTCCAGGATATCGATGGCATCGTCGGCATCCATCTCTTCCAGGATGTCCGCAGCTTTTTCGTTTTCCAGTTCGGCGAAGTATTTCTCGACGTCTTCGTCCAGATAGGCAAAGATACGGGATGTCGCTTCGACACCAATCGCCTTGTACAGTCTCTTTCTTTCATCCGGAGAAAGATAGGTCAGGGCATCGGCAATATCGTTGTCGTGGTAATTCGTCAGCGTCTGGGCAAGCAGCTTTGAATTCTTCGTCTTGCGTATGAGATCGAAGATCTCCTGTGTATAGTTTCTTTCTTCGATGTTTTCTTCAACGATCTTGTTTTCCATCTCTTTTCCTTCCTAGATCCACTTTTTGAATCTTCTGATATAAATATTCTTCATCAGCTGTGCGATCAGCATATATGCCACCATCAGGATCGCCAGATAGATCAGATAGTTATAAGGCAGCGGTTTCATATCGAAGATGCCTGCAATATCGGTAAAACCGATGATCAGCGTCACGATGACGACGCCCAATGTCGACAGCGTCAGTTCTCTTCCGGCCTTGCCGGAGATGAACGGAAGCTTATGTGTACGTATCGTGTGGATGACCAGGGTCTGGGAAATGACGCCGAAGACGAACCATCCGCACTGGAAGTATTCCGCCTGTTCCGGTGTTCTGTATCCGAAGATAAACCACAGGACCGCAAAACAGAGGACATCCAGGAGGGTCGAAGCCAGTCCGAAATAGAACATGAACTGCTTTAAAGATGTCGTATCCCATTCCATCGGCTTTTCGATGTATTCCTTCTCGACGTTGTCGTAAGGCATACCGAACTGGGCAAAGTCGTTGAGGATGTTCTGGACCAGGATGTGGACCGGCTTGAGCGGCAGGAACGGCAGGACGAGAGAAGCGATCAGCACGGAGATCATGTTTCCGAAATTGCCGGAGATCGCCATCTTGAGGTACTTGTTCATGTTTGCGAAAGTCCTTCTGCCTTCGATGACGCCCTCATCGAGAACGTTAAGATCCTTTTCCAGCAGGATGATGTCGGCGACTTCCTTGGCGATATCGACTGCGGTATCGACAGAGATACCGACATCCGCCTGTTTCAGAGGCGGCGCATCGTTGATGCCATCACCCATATAGCCGACGACATGGCCGAGATCCTGGAAGGTCTCGACGATCCTCTTTTTCTGCAGAGGATTGAGCTTGGCGAAGATCTGTGCCTTCCGGCAGGCGTTCTTGAGCTGGCCGTCGTTCATCATTTCAACATCCGAACCGCTGTAGGCATATTCGGCATCGATGCCGATGCGCTTGCAGATATTGATGGCAACCGGCTTGGCATCACCGGTCAAAACGACGGTACGGATACCGTTTTCTTTCAAAGCCCGAATGGCGGAAACCGAAGACTCTTTCGGCGGATCCAGGAAGCCGATGAAGCCCAGGAGG
>CADBPB010000219.1 GCA_902796525.1 uncultured Erysipelotrichaceae bacterium
AATATCCTCTGATGGCACTTGTCGTCAGCGGCGGTCATACGGAACTGGTCTATGTCGAAAACGACCAGGATTTCAGGATCATCGGTACGACCCTGGATGATGCGATTGGCGAGGCATATGACAAAGTAGCCAGAATCATGCATGAAGCCTATCCGGGCGGTCCCGTCATCGACCGTCTGGCCAAAGAAGGGAAACATACATACCAGCTTCCTACGCCGAAAGTCGGAGATCTGAATTTTTCTTTTTCCGGACTGAAGAACGCGGTGAATACATTGGTCAAGAAAGAAACGGAAAAAGGCAACGAGATCAGGAAGAACGATCTGGCCTGCAGTTTCCAGGAGACCGCTTTGAACTGCCTGATCAAGAAAACGAAGGAAGCGCTGGAACTTTATCCGTGCAAATGCCTGGTTCTGGCAGGGGGCGTCGCCGCCAATTCCCGTTTGAGAGAACTGATGCAGGAGAATTTCCGGGATATCGACCTGATCCTGCCGCCGTTAAAATACTGTACGGACAACGCTTTGATGATCGCCTGCGCGGCATTGCATTATCTGAAACATGACAGGTATGTGGGACTGGACGCTTCCAGCCAACCCGGCATGTCGATCGAAGACTAGTGAAAATTATTAAATAATTCACAAATAATTTGATATATATTATAATTTGATTGTTATGACGAATATCTCAAAAGCCACGTTGCAGCGTTATCCGATCTATCTGAAAGCGTTGCGTAAGCTTTCGGCCGACGGAACCAAGCGGGTTCTTTCCTCTGAACTGTCGGAATATGTCAACATCAAATCGACGACGATACGCCGGGATTTTTCTTTGATGGGCCAGTTCGGCAAACAGGGATATGGCTATGATGTTGATGAACTCATCAATATCTTTGCCAGAGAACTGGGAGAAGACTACGATGAGAAAATGATTCTGATCGGCGTCGGAAGACTTGGGACAGCGATCCTGAATTACAACAACTGGGACTATGTTGCAGGGGAGATCGTCTGCGCCTTCGATCTGCAGCCGGAAAAACGGAGTCATGAGCCGAAAGTCAATGTGCCGGTCTATCATATCGATCAACTGAAAGAGAAGATCCCGCCAGGCTGCGAGATCGCGATCCTGTGCATTCCCAGCGGCGCACAGGAGATCGTCGACCAGTTGCATGAACTGGGCGTTAAAGGAATCGTCAATTTTACCCGCGAGCATTTCGTGCTTCCGGAAGGAATGATCAAGAAAGATGTCGATGTCGTATCGACGATACAGGAATTGGTATTCGAAGTCAATTCGATCAATAAATAAAGGGAGGACAGGTTATGGAACTGTATTTTGCCAGAGAATTGTATGAAATGTGCCAGAATGGCACGACGATGGAGCTCGACCAGCTGGAATATGTCGCGGTCGAAGGATGGATCCGGACCAATCGCGACAACGGCCAGGTCGGTTTTATCGAACTGAATGATGGCACGTATTTCAAGAACATCCAGATCGTTTATGACAGCAGTCTGGCCAATCACGAAGATGTGACCCATCTTCTGACCGGTTCGGCGATCTATGTCATCGGCAAGTTCGTTCATACGCCTGAAAACAAGCAGCCTTTCGAGATCAAAGCGACTTCGATCGAAGTGGAGGGCTATTCGGATGAAAGCTATCCTTTACAGAAGAAGAGACATACTTTCGAATACCTGAGAGAGATCCCACATCTGCGGGTAAGGACCAACACCTTCATGGCTGTCTTTAGAGTCAGATCCGCTCTGGCCATGGCGATCCACGAATTCTTCCAGTCCCAGGGTTTCATCTATGTGCATACCCCGATCATTACGGGCAACGATGCCGAAGGTGCCGGCGAAGTCTTTACGGTCACGACCAGGGACGACGGCAAGTATGAGGAAGACTTCTTTGGCAAGCACGCTTCTCTGACGGTTTCCGGACAGCTGCATGTCGAACCGTTCGCTTTGGCTTTCAGAGATACCTATACCTTCGGACCGACCTTCCGTTCCGAGAATTCAAATACCAAGAACCATGCATCCGAGTTCTGGATGATCGAACCGGAGATCGCTTTTGCAGATCTGGAAGACGATATGGTGCTGATCGAAGACATGGTGAAATACTGCATCGATTATGTCAGGACCAACTGTCCTGCCGAAATGGATTTCTTCAATTCCATGATCGACAAGACGCTGAAAGAACGTCTGGATCATGTCTATAATTCTTCATTCCGCAGAATGAGCTATACGGAAGCGATCGATCTGCTGCTGAAAGCTCCGGTCAAATTCGAAAACAAAGTCAGCTGGGGCATGGACCTCAATACCGAACATGAACGTTATCTGTGTGAAAAAGTCGTCAACGGACCGGTTTTCCTGACGGATTATCCGAAAGACATCAAGGCGTTCTATATGCGCCAGAACGACGATGGAAAGACCGTGGCAGCCTGCGACTTGCTGGTGCCGCATGTCGGTGAACTGGTAGGCGGTTCGCAAAGAGAAGAACGTCTGAATCTCCTGGAAGCCAGGATGAAAGAACTGAATATGGATATCGCCGGATATGAATGGTATCTGGATACCAGAAGATACGGCGGTTGCAAGCATGCGGGTTTCGGACTCGGTTTCGAGCGGATGGTCATGTATCTGACGGGTATGGAAAATATCCGCGATGTCCTTCCTTATCCGAGGACCCCACGCAATCTGATCTATTAGAATGCTGATACAAGTGAGTGACGGTACCGTATTCTACGGTACCAATGATGTATTTGAACATATCGACTTTACCGTCAATGAGAATCAGAAGATCGCGCTGGTAGGTCGAAACGGGAGTGGCAAGACCACTCTTTTAAAGGTGCTTGCCGGCGAGGAAGAACTGACGGAAGGAAAAGTGATACGCAACAGCAGGATCAACATTTCCTATCTGAAACAGAATGCTCTGATCGATTCAACGCTGACGATGCAAGAAACCTTCGACGAAGTCTTTGCGGAACTGCAGGATCTTGAGAAGCAGATGAACGACCTCAGCGAGCTCCTGCAAGAAAACCACGACGATGCGCTGATCGAAAAGTATTCCGCTTTGGAAGAGCGCTATAAGTATGCGGGCGGCTATACCTACCGCAGCGAAATGATGAGCGTCCTGCATGGCTTCGGATTCAGCGACAGCGACCTGAAGAAAAACGTCTCCGAATTTTCCGGAGGAGAGAAGACCAAGATCGCTTTTGCTTCCTTATTGCTGCAGAAGCCGGATCTTCTGCTGCTGGATGAACCGACCAACCATCTCGATCTGAACACGATCGAATGGCTGGAAGGCTATCTGAACAAGTATCCTAAAGCGATGATCATCGTGTCCCACGACCGGACTTTCCTGGATAAGACGGTGAGTCTGGTCTACGAACTGGAATACGGGGAACTGACGAAATACTACGGAAACTATTCCGCATTTGTCGAACAGAAGAAGAAAGACCTGATCAAGCAGGAAGCCGCTTACCGCAGACAGCAGAAAGATATCAAGCGTCTGGAAGAACTGATCGAGAAATTCCGCTACAAGAAAAATAAAGCTGCTTTTGCGCAATCCAAGATCAAGTATCTTGAACGGATGGAACGGATCGACGATCCCAGAAAAGCCGATACCAAAGCGTTCAAAGCCCGTTTTACCTGTAAGAACCGCGGAGGCAGGAACGTCCTGAGTCTGGATCATTATGCCGTCGGTTACGACCGCCCGTTATGCGAGGTCAGTCTCAATATCATGAAAGGGGATCGGATCTGCGTGATGGGCGACAACGGAACGGGAAAGTCGACATTGCTGAAAACGATCATCGGTGAGATTGAACCGCTGTCCGGATACAAGCTGCTTGGCCATCAGATTGATATCGGCTATTTCGATCAGAATCTGGCGCATTTCAAAAGCGGCAACACGGTTCTGGAAGAACTATGGAACGAGAATCCGGAAATGGATCTGTATACGGTGCGATCCATCCTGGGAGCGTTCCTGTTCTCGGCAGACGAGGTCTTCAAGGAAGTCAATGTCCTCTCGGGCGGGGAAAAGGTGAGACTGTCCCTGGCGAAACTGATGCTGAAGAAAGCGAATTTTCTGATCCTGGATGAGCCGACCAATCATCTGGATATCGTCTCCAAGGAAGCCCTGGAAAACAGTCTGAGCGAATATGACGGCACGATCCTGTTCGTATCGCATGACCGCTATTTCATCAGAAAGATCGCCACTTCCTGTCTGGTGATCGATGAAGGTTCCGTTACCTATTATCCTGACGGATACAAGGATTATATCGATACAGCAAAGAAAGAAACAGCCAAGGAAGAAGAGAAAACGAAAAAAGAGGTTCCGCTGAAAGAACGGAAACAGAAACCAAAATACAATCTCAGGAAACTGGAAGACGAGATTTCATCCATGGAAGAACTTCTGGAAGAAAAAAGAGCGCTGCGTTTCGAAGAAGAGTACTATCAGGATATGAACAAGATGCGCGAACTCGATGAAGAGATCGACGAGATCCATAACAAGATCCATGCTTTGGAAGAGCAATGGGAAGAAGCCATGCAAGAGGAAGAAGAAAAAAACAAGTAAAGGAGAAGATATGCTGAATCAATTTCTCAAATCAAGAATACCGGATGCCAGAAAACTGGTAAGGGAACTGCAGAAAGACTTTGATTATGTTTCCATTCTCGGAACCGTTGTCAGCAACAAGATCATTACCGTTTCTACGCACGTAAATTCGATCGACGATGTCGATGCGGAATGCGGTTTTGTGATCAAGGTCTATAAGAACGGACACTATTCCGAATATTCCTGCAACGATATCGAAGGTCTGAAAGCAAATGAAATCCGCAAAGCGGTGAGACTGGATAAGACTGTATCGGACGACTATCGGGTCAAGATGCTGCAGGAATCCGAACATGTCGACGATTATCTCAGAGAAGACAGTTCATCATTGAGCGATAAGGAGATCATGACCATCCTGGAAGAAACCAAGGATGGATTGCATGCCAGAGATGAGCGGGTGATCAATGTGGTCAGCCGCTATACGAAGAGACAGACTTCCAAGATCTTCGTTTCCGCCAAGAAATGTCTGACCCAGAAATACGACTGGATCAACGTCGTTCTGATGACGGCGGTCCGTGACGGCGGCAATATCAAGTCGAACTACGAAGCGGAAGGGGAGGCAGATTCGCTGACTGCTCTGAACAAGTTCCGTGAACATGCTCCGGGCGTGCTGGATATCGCTCTTAGAATGCTGAAAGCAAAACCGGTCAAGCCGGGAAAATACACGATCATTACCGATCCTTCGATTTCCGGACTGATCGCCCACGAAGCCTTCGGCCATGGCGTCGAAATGGATATGTTCGTCAAGAACAGGGCGAAAGCCGTCGATTATATCGGCGAATATGTCGCCTCTCCATTGGTCAATATGTATGACGGGGCTGCCGAGTGCGTCAGTGCCGCTTCATATTTCTTTGATGACGATGGCGTGGAAGCGCATCGGACGCATATTATTAAGGACGGAATCCTGCAGACAGGCATCTCCGATAGCCTCAGCGCCATGGAACTGGGAACGGAACCGACCGGAAACGGACGCCGCGAGAGCTATCAGCGCAAAGTCTATACGCGGATGACGAATACCTATTTCGCCGCAGGGAAAGACAGATACGAAGATATGATCAAGTCTGTGAAACATGGCTATCTGCTTTGTCAGACCAACAACGGCATGGAGGATCCGAAAAACTGGCAGATCCAGTGCACGGCATCCTACGGTCTGGAGATCAGGAATGGCGAATTCACCGGAGAGATGATTGCGCCGGTCGTCATTTCCGGCTATGTGATCGATCTGCTGAAATCGATCTCGATGGTTTCCGATCAGCTGACGGTCCATGGATCGGGTATGTGTGGAAAGGGTCATAAGGAATGGGTCTATGTCGCGGATGGCGGACCTTATCTGAAAGCGGAGGCGAAACTGGGATGATGAAAAAGAATGAAATACTGGCTTGTCTGAGGGCCAACAAGCAGATCAGCGATTTTGAAGTCAGGATCGTCGACAAGGATTCACGGGAACTGTTCTATGTCCTGCAGCATCTGCAGATCAACCGTGCCGTGAAAGTCAATACGACCACGATCAAAGTCTATGTCTCGAACAAGAAAACGACCGGTTCCTCGACGGTAACGCTGACGGCTGCCGATGATGCGAAAACATTGAATCAGAAGCTGAAAAAGGCCGTTTCGCAGGCCAAAGCCGCTTTGAATGCCTATTATCCTCTGGCGGATAAAGGACAGAACTATAAAGCGAAAAAGCCTTCTGCAAAAGACCTGAATGCGATCGCATCGAATGCTGCGAAAGCCGTCTTCAAAGCCGATGTCTACCGCCAGGGATGGATCAATTCCACCGAGATCTTCGTGACGGAAGCCAGGAATGAATTCATCAGTTCCAACGGGATCGATCACATTGACTATGATTTCAAGATCGGCATCGAATGTATTCCGACCTGGTCGAATAAGAAAGAGGAATTTGAACTCTACAAATACTATCAGTCAAATAAGATCGATTATAAAGGAATCACCAAAGAAATCGACGAGATCCTGAAAGCAGCGAAAGAACGGTCGCGTGCTCTGACGCTGAAAGAAGTGAAACTGCCTGAAAAACTGCCGGTACTTGTGAAAAACGATATGATACAGGAGATCATGTGGGTGTTGGGCAACGACCTGTCTTACCGCAATGTCTATCAGAAACAGGATCATTACGCTTTGAATGATGTCGTATCGGAGAATCCGTTCGATCTGATTCTGAAAGGAACGATCAGCGGCTGTGCCGCATCCAGACGTTTCGATGATCATGGCGTCGTTCTCAAGAATCGGACGATCATCAGAAAAGGGATCGCCAAAGCGCATCACGGCGATATCCAGTTCGGTCATTATCTGCAGGAAGAGAAGATCAGCGGATCTCTGCCTGTCGCGGAACTGAAGGCGGAAGGGTCTTCCTATAAGAAAGAACCGCATCTGATCATCGAATCGTTTTCTGCCCCTCAGCTGGAGGAAGACAGCGGCTATTTCGGCGGCGAAGTACGACTGGCGATGTACTATGACGGGAAGAAATACATTCCATTGACGGGGTTCTCTATTTCCGGCAACATCTATGAAAGCCTGAAGAAGGTCCGCTTCTCCAAAGAACAGACTGTTCTCAGCAACTACAAAGGTCCTGAATACTTCATTTTCAGCGACATGATAATCAGTTGAACTGAAATGAAAATATTTTCATATCATTGAAAGATTTGCACAATAATTTATATATTTTTATATATTTTTATTGCAAGTTATAACCTAAACGTGTAAAATAACTATATGTAGTTTTTACTACGAAAGAAGGGAGAATTTTCAAAATGAAAAAATTATTAGCCGTTTTGCTGGCTATGCTGGTACTCGTTGGCTGTACCGGTGGTAATGGCGGCAATGAAGGCGGCAATGGCGGTTCAGAAGTTACAAACCAGATCATCTATGGTTCGACAACCGAACTGAACGGCGACATGGGCAATGCTTGGTGGGGCAACAACGCTTCCGACAACCTGGTCAGAAGCCTGATCGATGACTACTCAGTTATCGTTTCCAACCAGGGCGGCGAATTCGTTGAAAACAAGACTGTCACTTCCGGTGTCACTTCTGTAGTCAATGAAGACGGTTCCAAGACTTTCACTGTTGGCATCAACAAGGGCTTAGTCTACAACAATGGCGAACCGATCACGGCAGCTGATTTCGTTGCTAGAGCATTGGTTGCTTACTCTCCAGAATTAAAAGAAGCTGGTGGTAAAGTCAGCCCTGACACAGTCGTAGGCGCTCCTGAATACCAGGCTGGTGAAACGAATGTTCTGTCTGGTGTCCGTCTGATCGACGAATACACTTATGCGATCACGATTTCACCTGACTATCTGCCTTACTACTTCGACATCACGTATGCTTCTCTGTCTCCTCTGTATCTGCCGATGTATGCACCAAGTGCAACTCCGACAGTCAAAGATGATGGCGAAGGCGCATATCTCGATGGCGGCGCATTGGTTCCGGATGAACTGAATGCTACCAGAAGCATCTATAAGGATAGAGTTTCTGCTGGTCCTTACCAGTTAGAAGATCTCGACTTAGGTAATTTAACTGCTACTCTGGTTATCAACCCGAACTATGCAGGAAACTTCGAAGGCGTTAAACCGTCTGTTGAAAAGATCCTGGTTGTCAAGGCTGTCCAGGAAACCATGATGGACCAGCTCGAAACTGGTGCGATCGACTTCCTGTCCACGCTGACGGATGGTGCAGAAGTCCAGAGAGCTCTCGATATGGAAGCTACCGGAAACTTCAGAACTGTCCACTATGAGAGAAACGGTTATGGCGCTATCTTCTTCCAGTGCGACTTCGGACCTACTCAGTTCGTAGAAGTACGTCATGCAGTTGCTTATCTGTTAGACAGAAACGAATTTGCTAATACATTCTGCCAGGGCTTCGGCTCCGTCGTTGATGGTCCTTACGGACTGGCTATGTGGATGTACAAAGAAGCAAAAGACACGTTGGCAGCTACTTTGAACTCTTACACTTATTCGTTAGATTCAGCTATCGCTGAACTCGAAGCTGGTGGATGGGTATTAGATGAAAATGGTGATCCTTATGTTGAAGGTCTCCGTTGGAAGGAAGTTACTCCGGAACAGGCTGGCGATTACCAGTTCAACAAGACTTTAGATGATGGCCGTATCTTAATGCCGTTACACATCGAATGGTCTTCT
>CADBPB010000220.1 GCA_902796525.1 uncultured Erysipelotrichaceae bacterium
AATCTGATCCGCAAGATGAAACCGAAGACCCTGGAAGAGATCGGGGTGGCGATCGCACTGTTCCGACCGGGACCGATGAAGAACATACCGACCTTCCTGTCCAACCGCGAACATCCCGAACGGATCGAATATCTGCATCCCGGATTGAAGGATATCCTGCAAGAAACTTATGGCATCATCGTCTATCAGGAACAGATCATGGATATCGCCAGGAAGATGGCTGGCTTTACTTACAGCAAGGCGGATATCCTGCGTAAAGCCATGGCCAAGAAACATGCGGACGAACTGCAGAAGCTCTATCCCGATTTCATCAACGGCTGTCTGAAGATGGGTTATTCCCGTTCGGTCAGCGAGAAGGTCTATGCATTGATCCAGGAGTTTGCGAATTACGGTTTCAACAAGTCGCATTCGATCGCTTACGCCCTGGTGGCATACCAGCTGGCTTACCTGAAAGCGAACTATCCTTTGCCTTTCTACAAAGCCTTGCTGAACGGCGTCATCGGATCGCAATCCAAGACTTACGACTATCTCAATGAATGCCTGAATATCGGCAACAAGGTAGGCGCTCCCGATATCAACCGCTCTTCCGAACATTACAGGATCGATGACGGTGCCATCGTCATGCCTTTAAGCATCATAAAGGATGTCGGCTCAGTCTCGGTAAGGAAGATCATGGAAGAAAGAGGACAGAACGGACCGTTCAAGGACTATCTTGACGCAGTCTGCCGCATCAGCAATGCGGGCGTCGACCGCAACGCCATCGAGAATCTGATCTATGCGGGAGCTTTCGATACCTTTAAATCGAGCCGGAACACGATGATCAGGAACCTGGATAATGTGCTGATGTATGCCAATGCGCACAAGAACGAAACATCCCTGCTGGAAGACTTCGACGATCAGCCGCTGATCAAAGAGTATCATGACGATATGCTGGTGCTGGCAGAGAACGAAAAGGCGGTGCTTGGATTCTATTTCAGTTTCAATCCTTTGTTGGAAGTGAAGAAAAAGTATAATATAGATACGGACAATCTCTATGATCTATCCAACAGTTATGGAGATGTGAAAGGATTCGGACTGATCCAGAGAGTGAAGGCGATCAGAACCAGAAAGGGCGATATGATGGCTTTCGTGGATCTGATCGATGACAAAGGGCAGCTGTCGCTGGCGGTAATGCCGCGGCTGTACGGCCAGTATCAGGACCAGCTGGTGAAAGGAAAGTATGTCAGTTTCGAAGGCAGGATCGAGAAAGAAGCGTCGTGCCTGGTCAAGAAGATGACGGTACTGTAGGAGAACGCATGAAGATACTTATCGTGGATGATGAAATCAAGATCAGGGAAGTCGTATCGGAATATGCCAAAGCGAGTGATTACGAATGCGATCAGGCGAACAATGGCAGGGATGCGGTGGAAATGGTCCGTAACAACGATTATGACTGTGTCATACTGGATATCATGATGCCGGAACTGGACGGTTTTACGGCGTGCAAGAATATCAAGAAGATCAAGGATGTTCCCGTGATCATGCTGTCGGCGAGACAGGAGGAGGATGACAAGCTCTTTTCCTTCGAACTGGGCGTGGATGACTATGTCACCAAGCCGTTTTCTCCGAAAGAGCTGATGGCCAGGATCAAGGTCGTCTGCGAACGGAGGAACAAGCATCCGAATGCGGTCTACCGTTTCGATGGACTCATGATCGATGTGGATGGCCGAAGCGTCACGATCGATGACGAAAAGATCACGCTGACACCGAAGGAACTGGATCTGCTGATCTATATGGTTGAAAACAAGAATATCGCTCTGGCCAGAGAAAAGCTGCTGTTCGCGGTCTGGCAGACCGATTACTATGAAGACGACCGGACGATCGATACGCATATCAAGATGCTGAGAAAGGACCTCGGTCCTTATGCTTCGCATATCGTGACCGTACGAGGCACGGGGTATAAGTTTGAAGTTTAACTATAAAGGAATCCGTTTTTCGACCTGGCTGTATTTTCTGGGCTTTTCGGTAGCGATCATGTTGCTGCTGGGTTTTCTGCTGGTCGTGGTCATCAAACCTTACTACCGCAACGACCGTCTGAATATCATCGATGTACTGTCGGGTACGATGGAGTCTCTGCTACTGAAAGACGATCTGAGCAGCAGCGACATCGAATCGGCGGCCCGTACCATCGTCGGCAACAATGTCTGCGCCGTCATCTACAACGAGAACGGGAACCGCATCTACTATCCGCCGGATTCTCTGGGACAGCTGTGCATGCTGGATAAGCCGATCACGGTCGGAGAAGAAACGTTTACGATCCTCAACGATCCTGAGGCATTTATCGAAATGATAAAGAACGAAAATCCTCTTTCACTGACTTTGAATTCGCCGATCACCGACATCGAAATGCTTCTGTACGGAAAGATGGTCAGGACGGATCTGGCAAACTACTATCTGATCCTTAACACGCCGCTGGAACCGATCGAATCCTATATCGATTTCATCATGAACCAGTACATGTATTTGGCGCTGATCGTGATCGGTATCGCTCTGATCCTTGCATTCTTCCTGTCGCACAATCTGTCCGAGCCGATCGTCAAGATGAAGGATGAAGCCAACAAACTGGCTCAGGGAAATTACGATGTGCAGTTCAAGACCAACTCCTTCTCGGAGATCAATGATCTGGCATCCACTCTGGACGATGCGACTGACAAGCTGTCGAAAGTCAACGATCTGCGCAAGGATCTTCTGGCCAATGTCTCGCACGACATCAAGACGCCGCTGACGATGATCAAAGCCTATGCGGAGATGATCAAAGACATCTCCGGGGAAGATCCCAGGAAGAGGAACGAACACCTGGATGTCATCATCCAGGAGAGCGATTATCTGGACCGGCTGGTTACGGATATGTCGGAACTGTCGAAACTGCAGTCCGGGGTCATGGAGATCAACCGGGATAATTTCGATCTGAAGAAATGCGTCGATAATGTCGTTCTGCTGCTTTCGAAAGCGATCAACGAAAAGAATATCAACCTGGTGCTGGATCTGGCGGATTGCGTGATCTATGCCGATGAAATCAAAATCTCGCAGGTGGTTTACAATTTCCTGTCGAATGCTTTGAAATACTCTGATCATGATGCGAAGATCATCATCCGTTCGATTGCGGATGAAGAAAAAGTGCGACTGGAAGTCATTGACAACGGAAGCGGCATCTCCCAAGAGGCGCTGCCTTATATCTGGGACCGTTATTATAAAGTGGATAAGAACTTCAACCGTTCCGTCAATTCGACAGGACTGGGTCTGGCGATCGCCAAGGCGATCCTGGAAGCGCATAACGCGAAATATGGCGTCGATTCGAAAGAAGGGGAAGGTTCGACGTTCTGGTTCGAGATCTCAAGGGAATATGAAGATGAAGAATGATCCGCTGAAATACATCGATTATGATTTCCTTCAGGAGGATGGCATGGTCAAAGTCAACACCGATACGGTCTTTCTGGGGATGTTCATGGATCCGCTGATCGGCAAATCGGTCCTGGATATCGGAACGAATACCGGAGCTCTCCTGCTGTATGCGCACTATCATGGAGCGAAAGAATTGCATGGAGTGGATATCCATGAGGACGCTTTGAAACTGGCAGAGAGGAATCTTTCAAAATATACGGATAACTACAGGCTGTACTGTTCAAGAGTACAGGATCTGCAGATCGAACCGGTCGATGCGATCGTCTGCAATCCGCCATTCTTCGAGATGAACAATGTAACGGATGACGTGTATTTCAAAGAAGCGCTGTTTGAAGAATCGCTGTCCCTGGATGATCTGTTCCATTCGTTCCGCCGGCTGATGAAAGACAACGGCGAAGTCTATCTGATCTACCAGGCGGACCGTTTCCCCGTCCTGTATGAGACCTGTCTCAGATACAAACTCAAGATCATGAAAATGCAGTTCATGCACGACGTCAATTCGAAACATGCCCTGAGGGTGTTGCTGAAACTGAAGATCGGCAGGATGTCCAAACTGAAGATCTATGAGCCGCTGATGGTCAGGAACGGTTCGATCGTAAAAGCGAAATATGAAGAAGACAGATGATTTGCGCTATGATATATAAGGAAAAGGAGCAGATATGAGCAAAGTAATTTCGGTAATAAAACTCATCCTGAATCTGATCTGCAGAGCGGGAGGGCTGGTCTTCGCATTCGTCGCTTTGGATTTCTGGAAACAGAAAGACATGTCGACGGCCGCCGTAGGTCTGGTATTCGCCGTTGTCCTGTTCTTCCTGCCGGATCTGATCAGAAAAAGGCTGGAAAACCGATAAAGTGTAAAAGAAAAAAACAAGATCTTTATGATCTTGTTTTTGTTATGCTTCGTTATCTGAAACTATTCCCTGATGGTGATCCTTCCTTCGATCACGGAATCGACCTGATTCATTCCGGATAGCAGTTCTTCGAAGATGGAGAAATCATCGGTAATGACCATTCTGGCTTTCTTGTTGGCCAGTACCTGTTCGAGCGGAAGGTTGAAAAATTCGCTGAAATTCTTGAAATGGTAATCCTGTATGGCGATCTTGATCATCTGATTGCTGACGATCTCCTTGCCGTTGAGACTGAATTCTTCGAAATCATGGGTCTTTCTGTCATAGACCATCCGGAAGCCTTTGGATACCTGATAGAATTCGGAATGGTCGCCATCCAGCGCCTCATCTCTCAGCATGTATTTCATCATCTGCCTCAGCTGTCTTCCGCTGACTTCCAGCATATAGACCGGTCCGTTGTATGGCAGACACTCCAGAAGATCCTGATACTGTACGATCGGTCCGAGTTCTTTCAGACGGATCGAACCTGATGCGTACAGCATGATGTCGAAACTGGAATCCACCTGCAGAAGATCCGCAAACAGGTTGCCAAGCTCCGTTTCCATGTTTCTTCTTGGATGGGTGAGGGTGCGCTTGAAGTTGGTGATAATCTTGGTGTACTTGCGATCGGTTTCCTGCTTGTAGGAGTTCAGCACTTCTTCCAGGATCGGATCAGGCTGGCAGGTTTCCGTATTGATCGGGATGCACTGCCATTTGTAGCTTTCCATCTCGTGGGAAACCGTATTGATCTCGATATCGAAACGGCCGATCTGATCGGTTCCCACACCGACCTGGACGATCGGGATACCGTTGACTACGCACGGCTCTTCCAGCAGGGTGTGGGTATGACCGCCGATGATCAGATCCACGCCCCAGTTGGGATCCAGCAGGGAAGCAAGTTTCTTATCATCTTCAAAACCGATATGTGTCAGCAGGACAGTAAGATCGATGCTGGTCGTCCGGTAGTTGTCGGCGATGACGCCGACCTGTTTCGCCGCATCCCAGACATCGACGAACGAACCGATGATCTCTTCGCTCTTGGTGGACGCCAGGACTTCTTCGGTAATGATACCGATAAACATGATCCTGAGCCCGTTGATTTCGATGATCTTGTAGGGGTTGAACAGTCTCGTATGATTGGTCTTGATATACATGTTGGCGTTGACGATCGGGAATCTGGCACATTTTTCCAGAAACAGCAGATGCGCCAGTCCGTAGTCAACTTCATGATTACCCAAGGTTACGATATCCGGAGCAAGGAAGTTCATCAGTTCGATCGTTGAAAAACCCTTGTATTCCGAATCGATGATCGAACCCCGGAACATGTCTCCGGCGATCGCGAACAATGTATTCGGTTCTTCTTCGCGGACTTTCTTGATGAAACCGGAAAGCAGGGAAACGCCGCCTTCCTGCATCGTTCCTTTCTTTTCCGCAAGGAAATCGCCATGCATGTCATTGGAATGAAGCAGTACCAGTTTTTCAGTTGCAGCCATAAAACCTCCTTGTCTGCAGAGATAAAGCAGATCTGATGTTTTTATTATAAAGTATCTAGCGGAAAATAGATATCTTCCAAGCAGGGGGGAGTCCGTATATTCGGACAGCTTTTTTCACATTCGGAAATACAATGAAGCTATGAAACGCGGAGATACGGTCTATTACATCGATAACTGGGAGATCAGGGAAGCGGAAATCCTTGGATTCGGCAGCGGCTTCATCACGGTACGGTACCCGTCGCTTTGTCCGGAACTGCTGGGAGGGCAGAGCATATGTGTCAATCGGGGGTTCCGGCTGCGGACCAGCAAGGTCTACAGCGATAAGGGGCAGGCGCAGATCGCTCTGGAGCGGTATCGCAAGAAATGGAGGTAAAAGGATATGGATGCGGAGAATATCGTAGGTTTCTATCTCACTCATACGGTCAACGGAAGATCGACCAGGACAAGGTTTGCCAGAAAAGATCTGCTGCTGCTGAAGCAGTGGATCGATATCTGCAAGGAACGCGGTTTTCCTTATAAGGCCGAGGCGATCGTCAAAGCGGATGGCGGATATGTTGTTTGCAGGCTGGTGTGATACGCTGATAGAAATCTGTTTCTATGGAAATATCTTTTTTTTGTATAATAAAAGGTAATAAAAAATCATTGGAAAGAAACAGGTGTCATGATGAAAAAAGTCGCAGTATCATTTATAACCGTATTGCTGCTGGCAACAGCGCTGATTTCGCCTTGCGCCAGAGTCAGCGCCGACGCGGAAGGCGTCGACATCGGCAGAGTCGCTCAAAGCATGTCCACAGTAAGCAGTTCGATCGAGAATCTGAAAGATGTCCTGCCGGTAACCGATGCGGAAGCGGAAATACTGGCGAAGATATTCGGCGGTGTGTCTACGACTTATTCTGTCATCGGATCTTTTGTCGGACCGATCAACGGGTGTGTCAGTTTCCTGAAACTCATAGGTCTGATGAAGGATCCTACGGCAACTGCCTTGGCGCACATACAGACGCAGCTGGAAGACATTTCCGACAAACTGACGCAGATGGATTCCAAACTGAATCAGATGACGGAAGACATGATCAAGATGCAGGCGACCGAAGACTTCAATACCAGGGCAATCAAAGCGAATCAGATGATCACCGCCTGGCATTCCTTTGAAACGGATTACATGGAAAACGGCATGGATGAACTAGTCCGCCAGTACAACGTGATGCTGACGGACGGTCTGAAGGAATGGAATGACAATGCGCCAATCAAGAACGAGATCGCCGATGATACATCCGGTACGGATGAAGGGGTAAATGAAGAAGTCGAAGCGGGCAATTCGATGAACATGTACAAGATCGTCATCTGGTACAAATGCACCAACGCGGACGCTGTCACATACGACAATGCGCAGCCGGAATATCAGATCCAGCAGACGACCGCCAACGGCGTCGACTATGAGCATGAGAGACGGCAGGTCGCAAAGCCGGATCCTTATACGATCTACAAGGACGATCTCGACATGAAGTATGACCGCTGTCTTTGCCTGGATGAGTCATTCTTTCCGGAACCGGATGATGACTGGAATATCAATACCTACCGCAGCAAGCTTTGGACGGCGATCCGAAGAGAAGTCGAGAAGGCAGTTTATGATGAAGGCGGCAGACTGGAGAGATTTCATCCTTACAATTTCACATACTATGATTTCGTAGAAGACAGATCGCTGCTCGATGAAGTTACGGATGAGGCGATCAACCGTATCGTATATAAGATCGCTTACAGCAAGATCAATGCTTCTTCAGATTTTCCGACAAAAGTCATAAAAGCTTTCAAGGAATACTGTTCGCATGTGACCAATTCCGCTCAGGGCATCGATGCGATGCTGAAGACGATGTATCTTACCCATGCGTTCGAATACGAGGTCGCAGACGATGTCAACAGCTTCCTGAACCAGATGATCGTCAAGACAGGCAGCTATGGCGTTTTTGCCAGCGATGTCGTCAGCATGTCCAAAGCGATCACCGACGATGAAAAGCTGAGCATACCGCTATACATGTGCGATACGATCGACGGCATCGATCACACCATGAGCGGAGCGCTCGTCGAGGAGGGGAGATACTGCTACATTACGAATACGGTTATTGATTATGCGACGCTGAATCTCAGCGCTTCGGAAGTTGGCAAATGGCATCAGCGCGGAGACTACCAGGGCTACGAGGGATGTTCCGGGGGTACGATCGACGCATGGATCACTTCCAGCGCCGATACCAGGATGGATGTCGGAACTCTGATCGGCGACAGCAATGCGCTTGTGATCGATTATACGCTTAGGAGCAACGGCCAGGTCTTCGATCATGATTTCATGAATAAGAAGCTGTCGCTCAAGAATCAGACCGATCACAAGACTCTGGTCACCGCTCTGGATACGCCGGGCGTCATGACGAAAGATGCCGATATCCGTCTGAGCACCTATAATATCATCGGCGGTTATTTCGAGAACGAACCCGATATCTATCTGAACTCTTTGCCGGGCAAGGCGGAATCGCAGTATGTCAATATCAAGAACATGATCACGGGAACGAGCTTCGATGCTCCGAATGCGCGGGTACAGGTTCACAAACCGCTGCTGGCGGTCGCTCTTTATGGCGAAAGCCACAGTTTATGGATCCATGACGAATCTGCCCTGATGTTCGGTCCGACAGATGTGGATTCTTTCGAAAAAAACATCACGAAAGAAGAATATGACGTCGATTTCTGGGGAGCCATCTATTACAAGACAACGCTTAATGAAAGTGTTCAGTACAACTGTCTCGTGTCGATGTCGTATTATACGTTCGCTGCATTGGAAGATGAAAACAGCCCTTTGAGCAGCTATGTCAGATATGTGAAGGAAGAACTGCCTGCCATGGAACATGAGCACAGATGGAATGACGGAGAGATCACCAGAACGTCGGATGAAGATGAACCGGGTGTCGTAACTTATACCTGCACGGAGGATCCGATGGTCACCATGACGGAACGCTTCGTCATTTATATGTTTACACAGGGCGACAACAGCGAGTGGAATAAGGACAGCGGCAGTCCTCTGAAAGTAAAGGCGATCAGGAAACCGGTAAACGATTCGACCATGACGCATTTTGAACGCGTTCTGGTCGACGGAAAGGAAGTAAGCGAAGCGGATTACGATCTTTCGGAAGGCAGCGTCATCGTCGGGCTCAAGCCGTCGTTCCTAAAAAATCTTACCGAAGGAAAGCATACGCTGACGCTGGAATTCGATGATGGATCCATCGACACGACATTTACTGTCACTGCCGCAAAAGAACGGACGGTTACGCCGGATTACAGACTTCCGTTGACCGGTATCGAATGAATTCGTCAGAGTCAGACCGATTTAATGATGCAATTGCGCAGCCATAAGACGGCTGCGCTTTTTTATGCCGGTTTCTCTTATTCTTTGAGCATTGGCCGTCCATATGCGATAATAATGTTAAATAAGCGAAGGTCAGAACCATGAAAAACATAGTGAATGAAAACGGAAAATACATATGGGAATACGAAGTGGATATGCACAAGAACCGCAACATCTTCGTTCTGGTCGTGAAGATACTTACGGTGATCTTTGCGTTCATTCTCGTGACGATACCGGTTATAGCGCTCATCAGCGGCAGCTTCAGCTGGGACAGCTTGTGGTTCTTCATGAAGATCGCCATCCCGATCTTTCTGTTCGTCTATCTGATAGGATATCTGGCTTACGAACTGTATGCCTATTCTTTAGGCGGAGTCTATCATGCGCGCTTCGAGATGGATGAAGAGGGAATCAATCATATTCCGATGCAGCAGGAGCAGGCTGTCAGCCGCAATGTGGGGCTTCTGTCCATCCTGGTAGGCTTTCTGACGCGCAATCTGGGAAATGTCGGTTCAGGCGTATATATGGCGACTATGGAGAATATCTATTCCAAGTTTTCGCATGTGACAAGCGTGAAAACCGATCGCAGGCACGATCTTATCAATGTCAACTATGCGACACTGAACAATCAGATCTATGCCCATAAGGAAGATTACGACTTCGTGTTCAGCTATATTGCGGCACATTGCCCGAAAGCGACGATCGTCGATCGCCCGGAATCAGGAGATCTATGAAACGGGATCAAGAGATGAAAAACGGCAAGATGCACAGGACCCTGTGCATTTTTGTATCAGCGATGCTGATCATGATCTGCGGATGTCAGAAAAAGGAAGAACCGGTCGATGACAGGATATTGACTGCAGAGACGACGGAAGCGAAACAGGGAGGCATCGTCAGTTCATTTACGATACAGAATCATGAGATCTTTCTTTATCAGCCGGAGGATATCATGAATGGCGATGTCATCAATTACGGTTACAGCGCGCCGTTGCTGCTGGTATTCGGCGATGGGAAGACCGACAAGGAGGAAGCAGTCAGTTTTATCTGCGATAAGGGGATCGACCGGATCGCCCAGAAAAACGGCGGATCCGTGGTGTTTGTGAATCCTTTGAAAGACTGGGACTTGGAAGAATACGGGATCTATGAAGCGATCATGGCAAAAACGGCGGTTGCGCAGAACGGTTTCAAGTACGGACTGCTGCAGGACGGGAAAAACGGGGAATACTACATTTTTGCTTCGCCTGCCTTGACTTGCGTCTATGGGTATGGCAAAGGAGCCGATTATATCGGAAAATACTATCTGAAAGAAACGACTGGGCCATCTTCGATGAGTTCGCTTGGCAGCGATGATATTACCATGACGGCGGCAGTGCTGGAAAAACTGAACCGAGAGCCTCTGGTCCAGGATAGGAATATCATCATCGTTTCAAAAGACAACGATCCTGCGACCGACAATAAAATGCAGACACAAAGCGATCATTTCCATGTCTCGGATACCGATTTTGAAACAATCTATGAGGAATACATCGATGGCTATCAGCGTTGGAACGGTCATCTGAGTGAAACGATCAGTCTTTCCAGACTGGGGCTGACGATGGATCCGCTGGTCCTGGAGGTTCAGACTTCTTCCGATAACGCAGCGGTCCGCACGGAATCCAACCGGCTTGGCGTCGTCGTCTATCATAAAGAATCAAGTGACCAGAGAAAAAGACCGCTGCTTCTGTGCTTCCATGGCGGAGGAGATACCGCGATCACGACCGCAACGATCGCCGGATGGCCGCAGATCGCCGCAGAAGAAGACTTTATCCTCTGCGCCATCGAGATGCATACCAATGTCACTGCCACCGAGACGATCGAAGTGATCGATCAGCTGAAAGAACGGTATGCGATCGATGAAAGCCGCATCTATGCGACCGGTTTCTCCATGGGAGGGATCAAGACCTGGGATCTTTTTCAGGAATATCCGGAGGTCTTTGCGGCTCTGGCTCCGATGGGAGCGACAGTCGATGTCGGCCAGAACACGCAGTTTTCCAAAGCGCCTGTATTGAATGAAGATATCATGGTTCCGCTGATGTATTGCGGAGGCGAGCAGTCTCCTTTGGGAGAACTTCCTTTCCAGAATTATGTATGCATCAACCGGATCAATCATCTATTTAAAGTCAACCGGATCGATACCTCCTTCAGAATGACACTTGGCAACAGAGATGAATGGGAAGATTCCATATTCGGCTATGAAGGGGATATCGTGGAAGAAGATACGGATGACGCCTATCCTGAAAGCGTGACGACGATCCGCTATTATCGGAGCACAGACGGCAATATCTATACGGCGCTCTGTTCCATCAGCAATCATCGGCACGAGATCAGGCCGTTCACTTGCAGGAAAGCCTGGGAGTTCATGAAAAAATACAGCCGTATCGACGGCTGTATCGTGATAAATGACTGATTCTTGATTCAGTTCTTGTATTCCAGACACAGCATCGTCAGATCGTCGAACTGTTCGGCTTTTCCGACGAATGCGGCGACGGACTTTTTGATTTGCTTCAGGGTGTCTTCGACATCGGCGTCCCTGACTTCATTCAGGTCGTTTACGAGCCGCTCGGTGCCATACTGCTGATTGCTGAGGTTGACGGCTTCAGGAATGCCGTCGGTATACAGGAACAGTTTGTCGCCTTTTTGCATCTGTATCTCATAATCCGTAAACTTCGCATCCTCCAGAGCGCCGACAACGAAACCGTGTCTGTCTTTCAGAAGCTCATAATCGTGGCCGTTTTTCATTAAGATAGGGTACTCATGACCTGCGTTTGCCGCGAGTATCTTTCCCGTCGAGATCGTCAGGATGCCGAACCATACCGTTACGAACATCTGTTCCTGATTGTTGGAGCAGATCAGCTCGTTCATGTTGGAAAGGACCATGGCAGGAGAATTGTCATATTTGGCGCAGTTCTGCAGAATCACTTTCGATATCATCATGAACAGCGCTCCCGGAACGCCTTTGCCAGAGACGTCAGCCATGACGATGCCGAGATGATCGTCATCCAAAAGGAAGAAATCATAGAAATCGCCGCCGACTTCCTTGGCGGGATCCATCGATGCATAGATATCGAATTCTTTCCGTTCCGGGAAAGGAGGGAAGATATGAGGAAGCATGGCATCCTGGATCTTTCCTGCGGTATTCAGTTCCGTTCTGGTCGAAGCAAGCTGTCTGCTGCGGTCGGAGAAAAGAACGTTATAGATCAGAATGACCGATAGCAGCGTAGAACCGTACTGGGTGGCATAGCCGTGGGCGCCGCCGGTCAGGAGGTAATGAACGATCGGAATGGCAATGAAAGACAAAGCGATATATTTCTGACGATTGGCTACTTTGCATCTGCGGATCATGATTGCCGTCAGCGGGGCAACGATCACCATGTAGAGATCGACCAGACGATAGAGCGGTCCCATATGGAAGATACCCAGTTCATCGACACTGAAAAAGATCGGATAGAAGGTATTGGCCAAAGTCAGCAGCTCGAAGGGTACGATCAGGATGAAAACGTAACGGTTGAGCCATTCCGCCAGCTTGCCTTCGAAAGAAAGCGTACGTCTCACATAGTTGTAGAACAGCAGGACCAGAGCGAAATCGAAGATCTTCGTCAGTTCGTTGAGAAACAGATACAAAGTCCGGTAGGCCGGCTGTCCGGCAAAATACCAGCAAAGGATATTATTTAGAAAGGCGATACCGATCTGCATGATCAGACCGATCAGCCAGTAAGCTGCGTCATCCAGGTCTTTTTCGATATCGGACGCGCAGCCATAGAACATGACGACACAGACGAAAATGCCCATGACATCGACGCCGGCATTGTAGAGACAGGCGGGATCGACGCCGGGTCTTTCAAAAAACCGCAGTGCCAGGAGCATCGAGAAGATGGCCATACCCAGCAGCAGGAACAGGCGTAAATTGGTGGATCTCTTTTTCTTCATGTTTCAATTATAGTATTATTTTCCATGTTCATAAAATAAAAACGATTCGTCTTGAAAAATCAGCCAACGATTTCCCTGTAAGCGTATTCATTTCCCGTTGACAAACATGTTTTGTATGGGATAAATTTATGTTATAGAAGTGAAGGTTTGTTACTCAAGACTCTTTGAGGCTTATCCTTGGAAAATCGGTTTTTTGGTTGGTTCCGGATAGCGCAAAGAGTTTTTTCAAAAAAATGAAAGTCATCAAGAACATCAACAATAATATCGCGCATTGCGTCGATTCCAAGGGACGGGAAGTCGTTGCTTTCGGCAAGGGGATCGGTTTTTTCAAGCCGGATGAAGAGATCCCGTTAAACAGGATCAACAGGACCTTTTACAATATCAAGGATACCGACTTCGGACTGATCCGTCAGATCCCGACCGTCGTCGTCAATACGGCGATTCAGATCATCGATGAAGTATCGGATAAGCTGAATGTCTATTATCCTTCTTCCAAGGCTATCTCTTTGGCCGACCATCTGCAGTTCGCGATCGAGAGGAAAGACCAGAACATCTACCTTCAGGGTCCGCTGATCCAGGATATCAGGATGCTGTATCCGGATGAGTTCGCTTTGGCGGAAAAGTCGCTGAAGACGGTAGAAGAAATGACGGGGGTGAGACTGCCCCGACCGGAAGCGGGAACGCTGGCGCTGCATTTCATCAACGATCGCATCCAGGCGGATGCGCCTTCCAAGAGTCCGACCGATGAAGCGATCGAACGGTGCACGGAAACGATCGAACGTCATTTCGACCTGAAGATCGACCGCGGCAGTTTCAACTACAGCCGTTTCGTGACCCATCTGGATTATCTGATCCGGAGATTAAGCAGAAACGAACAGATCGAAAGCAGCAATCTGGAAATCTATGAACAGTTAGAGAAAGATTATCCGCAATCCTTTGCATGTGCGAATAAGCTTGCTTCGTATGTCAAAGAATACAGCGGTATCGAACCGAACAAGGAAGAGATCATGTACCTGGTGATCCATATCAACCGGCTGATCTCAAGGATCTGAACAGGAGGGATCATGATTCAGTTAGGCGTTTCGTTATATCCGGAACAGGAGACGGCAGAACAGATCGAGAATTATCTTCAGCTTGCCCGGAGCTATGGCTTTACGAAGGTATTCACAAGTCTTTTCTCTGTGGAAGGTTCCAAGGAAGAGATCGTAGATTATTTTAAAGAACTCAGCGATGTGGCACACCGATACGGGATGGAAGTCTATGGGGACTGCAACGCCAGATTCTTCATGCAGATCGGCGCGACTCCCGAAGATCTTTCCGTCTTCAAGGAAATGGGACTGGATGTCCTGCGGCTGGATCTGATGTTCAACGATGAGCGCGATGTGGCGGTCGTAAACAACGACCAGGGACTGGGCGTACAGCTGAATGCGAGCCTCGTTCCAGCGGTGAAGCATGTCATCGAGCTGGGCGGAGACAGGAACAGGATCATCGGTTCCTATAATTTCTATCCGTTAAGAAATACCGGCGCAGGCAGCGAAGACGTCTATGAAGCGAATCGGTATTTCAAGAGCGAAGGCATGAGGACGCAGATCTTCATCTCATCCAACGTCAAAGACGCACATGGGCCTTGGCCGATCAGTGACGGACTGCCGACGATCGAAGCGGACAGAGACCTGCCGATCGGTCTGCAGCTGCGTCATGTCTATGCGCTGGGAAGCGAAGAAGTCATCATCGGCAACGCGTTTGCTTCCGAGGAGGAACTGAAGGAACTCTCGGATACCGTGAAAGAGATCTGTGTCTACGCGGAGGACAAGCCATTCTATTTTCCGGGCCTGAGAAACGAGATCCCGATCGGCGATATCGAAAGGATCCCGCTGACGATCGAACCCGCGGAAGATCTCTCTGATTCCGAGAAAGAACTGCTGTTTGTTTTCAAAGGACATAACGTCAGTGAATATACGCACACGATCATCCGTTCCCGCTGGGGCAGGATGGATTTCCGTTACACGCCGATCCCTGCAAGACCTTGCGGGAAAGAGTATTTCGAACCCGGGGATGTCGTGATCCTCAATGATAACGTCGGACGTTACAAGGGAGAAGTCCATATCGTCGTCAAGCCGATCCGCAACGATAAAACGATGAATTATGCCGGAAAGATCGCTGAAGAAGAGATGTTCCTGCTGGAATATCTGAAATATCGTACGAATATCGGTTTCATCGCAAAA
>CADBPB010000221.1 GCA_902796525.1 uncultured Erysipelotrichaceae bacterium
ACACCGATCGCCCATACAGTGTGGTCAGAAGTAGCGTTGAACTTGTCAGCTGCTTCGAAAGAGTTTCTCGGAGAACCGCAACCGAAGATAACTTCGACGCCATCCGTGTACCAGCCCTGGTCAGCAGTAACGTATTCAGGTTTTTCAGCAAATTCGCCAGTGTAAGAATACTTGACGGTGACTTCACCCGGAGCAAGACCTAATTCTTTTGCTGCATATTCAGCACCAGCCAGATAGCCGTAACCGAAGTTCTTGACAGCAGGAACAGCCATAGCACCGTCGAAACCTAAGCTTCTGAAGCCTTCCTTGACAGCTGCATAGCCAGCCAGGAAGCCTGATTCTTCTTCTTCGAACAATACGGCAACCGTATTAGGTCCGACTTTGGAATCAGAGTAATCTTCTGTCGTAGGAGCGAAGTCGATGCAGATGAATTTTACATCCGGATATAAATCCTGTGCATCATATACAGCAGCCTGGAACAGGAAGCCTGGGCAAACGATGACTTTAGCGCCGCCCTTGACAGCCGTAGCGATCTGAGCCATATACTGTTCGGTCGTCTGCTCTGTAGGCATATAGTAGTTTCTGGAAACGCCTGCTTCTTCAGAATACTGAACGACGCCTTCCCAGGAATACTGGTTGAAGCCCTTGTCATCGACAGACTTAGCATCGGTAACCAGAACGAGATCGGCCTGAATGACATCGTCACCGCCGCCTTCGCCGCCTTCGTTGCCGCCGCCATTGCCGCCACAAGCAGCCAAAGCGAATACCATTAACAAAGCTAACAGTAATGATAAAAGTTTTTTCATTTTTTCTCCCTTCCTTTTAATCACTAACTTATGTTTAACACCTCCCGGTGATTAAACCTTGTCCGATCCGAAGAAATAGCTGTCCTTATCGTTTCCACCCTTGACATAGCCCGCATGCGGAAGCATCTCTCTCAGGGAATAGACGATATAATCATCTTCGGAACGCCCATTGACGATCATGAATTCATCAGGATCGCAGAATTCCGCCATGACCTGCCGGCAGACGCCGCAAGGGTAACAGACCGCCTTCAGCTCTTCACCGGCGGTACCGCCAACGATCGCGATGGCCGCAAATTCGTTGTCTCCTTCGGAAATGGCTTTAAAAAAGGCGGTCCTTTCGGCGCAGCTGGTCGCGGTAAACCCGGAGTTCTCCACGTTGCATCCTTTATAGACCTTGCCATTCTTACACAGTAAAGCCGCACCCACCTTCCAGTTGGAATATGGCGCGTAAGCGAATTCTCTGGCTTCGATAGCCAATCTCACTAATTCGGAATAGTTCATATCTTTTTGCTTAATACATATATTCTAACATAAATCGTTATAGAAAAAACCATAAAAGTCAGTCCGTCTCACGTTTCTTTTCCAGCGGAACGGACAGGCTTGACAATGCCAGGCATTCTCTCAGGTAGATCCCCCGTTTCATCTCATCCGTATCGGCATAGGACGCATGTTCCGCAAAGATGGCAAGAGCGTCTTCCAACGGGATCCATACCGCTTCCATGCCGGATCGCGCTTCCCGTTCCGTCAGCTGTTTTTCGCATGTTCCGATCACCGTTCCCTTGAAATAGAAGCTGACATATCTCCATTTTTCATAGTACTCATCGATCCGCAGGATACATGGAGAGACTTCGATAAGATATCCAGTTTCCTCTTCTGTTTCCCGGATGCAGCAGTCCGCTTCGTTCTCGTTTCCTTCCAGACCTCCTCCGGGAATCATCCACGTGTCTGTCTCCGTTTCATGGCAAAGCAATATCCTTCCTTCACTGATCACGATGCCTCGGGAAGCGGAACGGATCCGGTTCCATCGGCCGGAACAGTTGTCTCCGATGATGCCGATGCGTTTTACCGCGTTTTCCTCCGCTATGCCCGAAAGCCATGCCTGCGCCTGCTCGCGGGTCCGAAAGACCATGACCTGTTTATCGGGATGTTTTCCGATCAGATCCAGAACCTTGGGACGTTTCTCCATGTGATAGTTCTTTACTTCCGCGATCAGCTGAGGATCAGGCCGGTCTTCGTTCCAGGGAATATCCGGCCGTTTCCGGCCTATCCTTTCGGCGATGCCTTTGAGGCACTCTTCCTCATCGTAATCGAGAAATACGATCGTGTCGCAATGAGCGAAGCGCGTTTCATACGTCCGGCTGTAATCCCCATCGATGATCCATTCTTCGCTTCGCAGGACCGTTTCCAGCTTCCTGTCGAAAAGCTCCCGGCTGATGTGGGTCCTGTCTTCTTTCCACCAGAGACTGTCCAGATGAAACAAAGGGATTCCCGTCTTGTCATGCAGCTTCCGTGCCAGTGTGCTCTTGCCGCTGCCGGGACAGCCCAGGATGATGATCTTTTTCCCTAATATTTGCGTTTTTCTATCTTCTGTCATGACCAGACCGCTACTTTACTCGCAGGAAAAGCGTTCCTGATACTCTTTCATGATCTGCACCCCGGCAGAAGTGCCGATGCGGCTGACTCCCGCTTCGATGTATGCCAGGGCGTCATCCAAAGTCCTGATCCCTCCGGCCGCTTTGACCTTGATCCTGTCGCCGACGATCCGTTTCATCCGCTTCACATCCTCCAATGTCGCTCCGCAAGTCCCGAAACCGGTCGAAGTCTTGATGAAATCCGGACCGACTTTCAAAGCGATCTCGCAAAGCAGATCCTTTTCTTCGTCAGACAGATAGCAGTTCTCGAAGATGACCTTGGAGACGATCCCGTGTTCCCTGCACAAAGAAACAATGCTGTGCATTTCTTCTTCGACATAGGACAGGTTCCGTTCCTTCAGTTCGGTGATATTGATCACATAATCGATCTCATCCGCGCCATTGCGGATCGCGTCTTCCGTCTCGAAGGTCTTGGCCGCGATCGACTGCTGACCCAAAGGAAAACCGATGGCGGCTCCCGTATGGATCCCCGTGCCTTTCAGATATCCGCTGCAGCGTCGGCTCTGGCCGGAATTGACCGCCACCATCGCAAAACCGTAACGGATCGCCTCATCGCATAGTTTCTTCATATCCGCATCGCTCGCATACGCTTTCAGATTGGTATGATCGATCATCGACGCAAGTTTCTCAAACGAAATCATCACAGGATCTCCGCGATCAGAGGCCTGATCTCAGGCTTTTCTGATCCATACACGAAAGCGTGATGGAACTTGTCGATCCACGCTTCTTCCAAAGGACGGTTGTGATGGACATAAGCCAGGACATCTCCCGCATGGACATAGTCGCCGGCTTTCTTGTTCAGAACGATGCCGACGCTGTAGTCGATCTCGTCTTCCGCGCTCATCCTTCCCGCGCCCAGCGCCATCGACAGTTCGCCGATCGGCTGACCCGGCAAAGCAACGATATAGCCATCCTGCGTCGCTTTCATTTCCGTCACGTAAGGAGCCTGAGGCAACAGGGACGTATCATCCACGACCCGGCTGTCTCCGCCCTGCCGTTCGATCATCGTCTTCAGCAGTTCGGCAGCCTTGCCGCTTTCGATCGCATCCAGCACGCGTTTCCTTGCTTCCGTTTCATCATAAAGTCCTGCCTTGACCAGCAGTTCCGTTCCTGAATCGACGACCAGCTGCGTAAAGTCTTCCGGTCCCTTGCCATGCAGGGTATCGATCGCTTCCCTGACTTCCAGCGCATTGCCTACCGCGTTGCCCAAAGGCTGCTCCATGCTGGTGAGGCAGGCACCGATATTCTTGCCGAACTGTCTGCCCACCGCGATCATCCGTTTCGCCAGTTCTTCCGCTTCTTCGATCGTCTTCATCGCCGAACCGTCGCCGAATTTCACATCCAAAAGGATCACGTCATC
>CADBPB010000222.1 GCA_902796525.1 uncultured Erysipelotrichaceae bacterium
ATCCATGGGTCTTCCGTCGCAGCTGCAGTTCTACCTGCACCGCGCGGGCCGTACGGGACGGAACGGGAAAGATGGGACCTGTTACCTGCTGTACAAAGAAAGCGATCTCGAAGATATAAGAAAGCTTCACAGCAAGGGCATCAATTTCACTGCCAAAGAATTCAAGAGCGGCAAGTGGAAGGAAACAAACAATCCTACCGTAAAGAAACAGGTTAAATCCAATATCGATGAAAAAGAAATCGTAAGATCGCTTCATCGGAAGAAAGAAAAAGTCAAACCGAACTACAAGAAAAAGAAAAACCAGGAAGTCGAAAAGATCAAACGTCAGAAGAGAAGAGAATTCATTCAGAACAAGATCAAAGAAGAACGGATCGAACGATATAAGAAGGAAGCCAGGAAATGAAAGTAGGCTTTGTATCATTGGGCTGCGCCAAAAATCTTGTGGATAGCGAACATATCATCGCATTGTTTGATGATTCTTTTTTCGAATACGAATATGATCTGAAGAAGTGCGATGCGATCGTCATCAATACCTGCGGATTCATCCTAAGTGCCAAAGAAGAAGCGATCGATACGATCCTGGAGATCGCGGACTATAAGAAACAGAATCTCAAGAAGCTGATCGTGACCGGCTGTTTCGTGCAGCGCTACTATGAGGAATGCCTCGAGGAATTCCCGGAAGTCGATCTGTTCGTCCGTCTGGATCAGTATGATCAGTTGGGAAAACTTCTTTCCGACTTATTTGATCATAAATTCACCCGGAATTACGGAACCAACCGCATGCTGGTAAACAACTCTCATACGGCATATCTGAAAATCAGTGACGGCTGCTACCATTACTGCGCCTTCTGCGCGATCCCGCTGATCCGCGGCAAATATCATTCCTACCCCATGGAAGAAGTACTGGAAGAAGCCCGTTTCCTGGAACAGCAGGGTGTAAAGGAACTCAATATCGTTGCCCAGGATACGACCTGTTACGGGATCGATCTTTACCACGATTATAAACTGAAAGATCTTTTACGCGAACTGAACAAGATGGATTTCCGATGGATCCGTATCCTGTACATGTATCCGGATGAGATCGATAAGCAGCTGCTTCAGGCCATGAAAGAATGCGACAAGGTCCTGCCTTATTTCGATATTCCGATCCAGTATGGCAACGACAGGATCCTTGAACTGATGAATCGGAAAGGGGATACCGCTCTGATCAGAGAAAAGATCGCCATGATCCGGAATTATTTCAGAGATCCGATCATCCGTACGACCCTGATCGTCGGTTTCCCGCAACAGGATGCCCTGACTTTCAATGATACGATGAATCTGGTCGAAGAACTGCAGTTCGATTCCTTAGGTGCGTTTACTTTTTCTCCCGAAGAGGATACGAAAGCTTATGAGATGGTAAATCAGGTCGAGGAAAGCGTGAAACAGGCAAGGTATGATCTGCTGATGATGAAGCAGCAGGAAATCGCCTTGAAAAAGAATGAATCCAGGGTAGGAAAGGTCTATGAGGCGCTGATCGAACGCTATGAATCGCTGTTCGACCGTTACGTCGCACGGACCTATATGTCCGCTCCGGACGGAATCGATGGTGTCGTTTATATCCGCAGCGAGAAAGAGCTGAAAATCGGCGGGATCTATCAAGTAAAAATCACAGGCTACGATCATTACGATCTGACTGCGATCATAAAATAATTGCTATAATTTAAAAAAAGGAAGGTGGTCATAATGAGTAGTTATATCGGTATCGATTTAGGCGGAACCAATGTCAGGGTCGCGAAAGTCGATGATGAGGGACATATCCTGCAGGATGTCATTGAACCGTCGCATGGTCTGGAAGGACCGGAAAAGATCGAAGCAAACATTCTGGAAATGCTGCTGCGTTTCGATCTGTCGGATGTCCTTTCCATCGGCCTGGCGATTCCGGGTCCGGTAGACGGTCAGAAGAACGTCATCACGCTGGCAACCAATATTCCGGGATGCGAAGGCTATCCGTTTGCGGATAATATGCAGAATCAGCTGCATATTCCTGTATTTCTGGATAACGATGCGAATGCCGCGGGCCTGGCAGAATGTCTTCTGGGTTCCGGAAAAGGGTACCCTGTCGTTTATTATCTGACCCATTCGACAGGGA
>CADBPB010000223.1 GCA_902796525.1 uncultured Erysipelotrichaceae bacterium
CTCATTGGCTCTCAGTACTTCCGTTTCTATTCCATCCACGTAAGCCTTCCATCCTTTGGCGTATGGAACACTCAGCAGCATATATTTCTCTTTGCTGACAGTGATCCTGCAATCGATCTCGTCCGTTCCATAGACGACTTCCTCGGGACTCTCTTTGGCAAGTTCATTCCATCTCGAAGTATCCTCCGTACGGTCCACGCAGATCACGGAAAGACTGCTATAGCTGTAATTCCCGGCATTCGACAGCGTCATGTTCAATTCGTTGAGCGCTTCTTCGTGATAACCAAGATAAGCGACATACTCGTGACGGCCATTGTAGAATTCATACTCATTGGTATGGTACTCGATGGTTCGGGAAATGCCGTTTGCCGAAACATCGATTTCCACATCCGCCAGGGTCTCATTGAAATAGTTCCTGCCATCCCAATAGTTCAGACCGCCGATAGAAAGATAATAGTCGCAATTCGGTTTACCGCTGTATTTCAGACCGATGACGGCTCCATCATTCACGGCTGTAAAACCTTCCGGAACGGCTTCTACGCCTTCGCCGCAATCGATCGTGTACGGCAGATCCGTACAAGGCAGATCTGTCTCGTCTTTTCCATTATCGATGACGATCGCCTGCATCATAGCCTCTTCTTTCAGTACCGGATCCAAGGCATCCCACGTTTCATAAGAGATGGCCTTTTCATAGGTATAGCCAAGAGGCAACGCATAGCTGTCTTCGTAAAGATCATAGCCATTCACGGTTTTCACATATTCGTAGCCGAACGGAAGCAATCCGCCGTATTTCTCTGGCGTCAAATAATATCGGACATTGCCCAGACGCAGCAGCGTCGCACGCTGATCCAAACTGTAGAAGCGGTACATGGAATACTCCGTGACCCCTAACTTGGCACGCATCGAAGCGATATAGGAATTGGCCAGCGAGAAGTAGTAGTTGGTGCTTGACAGTCCGTTCAGCATCGATACATTGTCAGTCAAATCGCTGCCGGAATACTTGATCCATCCATTGATCCCGTTTTCTTTCAAATACTGATTCAGTTCGTAGGCTTCATTCGATGTGACGGCTTCTTGCGCCTGTGCGACGCTGATAGCGGTTGCGGCTCGTCTGTCGCTTCCGCGGTTAGAATAGATATTATCGGCATTGAAGCAGATATTGAATATGATCAATGCCAGCAGCAGCTTTTCTTTATGCTTCCAAGGAATGAACAGGCTGCCCAAATACAGCAGGCCGAATATGCAAGGCACGATGACCCTGAACTGTCTCGACCAGGCAGAGACCATCCCCCCCATCATGAACAGCGGTACGGCAAACAGCAGGAATTTCCGTTCTCCCTCGAAGCTTTCATATTCAAAGACGAACGTATATGCCGCCGTCAGTGCCAGAGCGAAACTCCAGCGGTTGACGACATAACCCATGCCATTGAAGATCTTTCCAAACACGGGAAATGTCAGGAAGACGATGACCATCGTATTGATCGCTGCAAGGAGCGGATCTTTACGAATGTTCTTAAAACACAGAAGCAGCGACAGGATCACCGGTGCGGCAAAACCCATGCACAGCCAGTCGGGATAATCGTCCGCCAGCAGAACGGTAAACAGTCTTTCGTAATAGAAACGTTCATAGAACGGATGCAACGCATAATCGACGCCGATCCGGCCGTTGTTCAGCATGACCTCCAGCATCGGCAGTACGATCACCGCTGCCATGCCTACTGCCAGAAGCGCAGGAACAAGCAGTTTACACGCAAGGATTAGGATCTTCTTCAGATCCAGTTTATATAAAACCAGCGCCCTGATTACCGCATAGAAGACAGTCAGCAGCACAACCATGTAGAAGAAGTAGAACTGGCTTACGCAGCAGAAGAAGACGCTCCACAGAAAAAGCATCGGCTTGTCTTCTCTGATGATCTTTTCCACACCCAGAATGATCAGCGGCAGATACAGCATCGGCGTCAGGAAAAAGATGTGTTTCGAAGCATTCAGCATCACCCAGTAGCAGAACACATAGATTATGCTACCGGAAAGGACCGCATAAAGATTGTTTTTTCCGGTATAGAGACATAGATGTACGAATGCCAGACCGGCCAGATACATTTTGATGAGCACCATGAAATCATAGTAGGCATAGATGTATCTCTGCGGAACCAGACAGGAAAAGAAAGCGAACGGATCGCCTACCGCATAATAGTGCAGCGAAGCTAGGATATCCGACCCCTCTCCGATATGATAATCCCATTGCGGAACGACCAGTTTATGCTGTACCAGCAGATTCCGAAAGATCTCCTTCAGATAAGACGAGTAATACAGCAGGACCTTGTAGTGCTGACGGATGCCGTCTCCATGAGAGATAAACGTTTTGCCATTCAGATAAAAGTAGCTGAAAACAGCCAGAGCGGTCAGAAGAAACAGCAGACTGTATGCGATATCGTACTTTATTTTTTTGTTTTTCATAATCACTCTTCTAGATTACCTTCACGTATGATATTTGTCAAAAAATATAATATAATGAGGCTGATGTCGCAACTACGTCAGTCCATTC
>CADBPB010000224.1 GCA_902796525.1 uncultured Erysipelotrichaceae bacterium
AAACTGGAAAAGAACCTGGTCAAAGACTCCTACCTGACCGTCGATCAGCTCTTCGGCAAATACGATACATCCTATGCCGGACTCGATAAAGAAGAAGTCGAGGAACGCATCGATGACTATGGTCTCAATACGATCGAAATTGAAAACAATCATCCCATCCTCAACCTGATCAAAGACGCGATCATAAATCCTTTTAATATCGTGCTGATCATCGTCGCTTTGATCACTCTGGCGACGGATGTCGTTTTCACCAGCAGCAAGGACTATTCCACATTCATCCTGATCACTTCGACGATCATCATCTCGGGGATCATTTCTTATACGCAGTCGGCACGTTCGGACAATGCGGCCAATCAGCTGAAGAACATGATCTCCAACAAGATGGATATCATCAGAAACAATCAGCCGGTACAGGTGCCGGTCGAAGAAGTCGTACCGGGCGATATCGTCAAGCTGTCCTCCGGCGACATGATCCCGGCGGATGTGCGTTTCATCGAAGCCAAGGACCTGTTTATCGACCAGGCGGCGCTGACGGGCGAATCGGCTGCCGTGGAAAAGTTTGCTGATTGGAAAAAAGAAGGCGAGATCACTGATCTTTCCAATATCGGTTTCATGGGTACCGACGTCGTCTCCGGAACCGCGACCGCGATCGTGCTGACGACCGGCGAAAACACCTATTTCGGCAATATGGCCAAATCATTGCAGAACGTGTATCAGCAGAACTCGTTCGAGAAAGGCGTCGATTCCATCTCGATGCTGCTGATCCGCATGATGTGCATCATGCTGCCGATCATCCTGGTGATCAACATCTTCACCAAGAGCGATCTGTGGGATTCCATCATTTTCGCTCTGACGATCGCTGTCGGTCTTACGCCGGAAATGCTTCCGGTCATCATGACTTCGACACTGGCCAAAGGCGCCGTGCTCATGAGCAAAGAGAAGACCATCGTCAAGCGCCTGAATTCGATCCAGACGTTCGGCCAGATGGACATCCTCTGTACGGACAAGACCGGTACGCTGACGGAAGACAGGGTCATCCTGGAAAAATACATGGACTGCTACGGAAATGAATCCAAGCGGATCCTGAAGCATTCGTTCCTGAATTCCTACTTCCAGACCGGACTGAAGAACCTGATCGATCTGGCGGTCATCAACCGGGCGGAAAAGGAAGGCATGAACGAGCTGAAAGAGGAATATACGCTGATCGACGAGATCCCGTTCGATTTCGTGCGCAGAAGGATGTCGGTCCTGCTGAAAGATAGTTCCGGCAAGGAACAGCTCATCACCAAAGGCGCGGTCGATGAAGTCATGTCCGTCTGCAGATATGCGGACATCGGGGATGAAGTCGTCGAGATCACGGAAGAACTGGCCAAAGAGTTCTATGCGGTCTACGAGAAATACAATCTCGAGGGTCTGAGGATCATCGCGGTCGCCCAGAAAAACAACATCAAGCCGGATTCTTCGTTATCGGTGATCGATGAATCGGAGATGGTCCTGCTGGGCTTCATCGGTTTCCTGGATCCGCCGAAAGAATCGGCGAAAGAGGCGATCGAAGCGTTAAAGGCGCATGGCGTCAATACAGTCGTCCTGACCGGCGATTCCGAGGGCGTGGCGATCAACGTCTGCAGGAAGGTCGGCATCGATGTGGCCAACTGTCTGTCCGGCAAGGATATCGATTCCATGCATGACGAGGAACTGATCGAAAAGATCCAGGACTGCCATCTCTTAAGCAAGCTCTCGCCGATCCAGAAGCAGCGGATCGTGCGTCTGTTTCAGGAAAGCGGTCATACCGTGGGTTATATGGGTGACGGCATCAACGATTCTCCGGCTTTGAAGCAGTCGGATGTCGGCATTTCCGTCGATACGGCTGTCGATATCGCAAAAGAAACCGCGGATATCATCCTGCTGGAAAAGGATCTGAAAGTTCTGGAAAAAGGTGTCGTCAATGGCCGCAAGACGTTTACCAATGTTCTGAAATACATCAAGATGGCGACTTCAGGCAACTT